>JAYEHI010000149.1:0-2186 GCA_034659455.1 Campylobacterota bacterium
ATGGCGAAGCCCTCTTTAACTTTATAGAGCACTTTAGTACAAAAGAGGTAGTCGACAACGATGCTGTTGATGAAGAGTACCTCGCTATGAGTGATGAAGAAAAAATCGCCAAGCTTCTTATGGATGGGGACAAAGAGAGAATGATTCCTCTAGTGGAAGAGGCTCGTCACAAAATAGCTCCCGAAGTCATAGTAAACGAGATTCTTATAGATGCCATGAAAGTCGTTGGTGAGCTCTTTGGTTCTGGGCAGATGCAGCTCCCATTTGTACTTCAATCTGCTGAAACTATGAAAAAGACAGTTGATCATCTCAATCCATTCCTACCAAAAGTAGAAAAGTCTGTAGACACTACACTTGCACTTGGAACTGTAAAAGGTGATGTTCACGATGTTGGGAAAAACCTCGTGGATATCATTCTCTCAAACAACGGATACAAGGTACAAAACCTTGGTATCAAAGTAGAACTCGATACCTTCTTAGAGACTATGGACAAAAATCCTATCTCCGCTTTAGGGTTTAGTGGTCTTCTTGTAAAGTCAACTCAAGTTATGCAAGAGAACTTCAAACTACTACAAGAAAAAGGGATTACTATTCCTGTTCTTATCGGTGGGGCTGCTCTTACTCGTACTTTCGTAGATGACTTCTGTCGTCCTATCTATGATGGTCCTATTTTTTACTGTAAAGATGCTTTTGATGGTGTTACAGCCATGAGCCGCATAGAAGCTGGAAACATGGACACAAACCTTCATCCTGATGCTCCAGAAGTAGAAGTAAAAGAGAAAAAAGAGGTAATTATCCCTCCATTTGAAGAGATTAAAATGCCTACTCGTGATGTAACTGTTCCTACTCCGCCTTTTTGGGGTAGACGTGAGATAAAACTAACGCAGCAACAGATAGAGATGGCGTTTGAGTGGATAAACCACAAGATACTTTTCAAGTCTCGTTGGGGTTATAGCTCTAAAGGAATGACTAAAGAAGCACATGAAAAGCAACTTGACGAAGTAGTCTGGCCAGCTTATGAGAGACTCAAATCTGAGTTTTTAGAGAAGAAACTTTTTGAGCCAACTATCATCTATGGTTACTGGCCATGTAGAAGTGATGATAACAAACTTCTTATCTTCGATGAGAGCGAGGGTTACAACTCAGCTTCAGAGGTAAATACTTCTGCACTCCAAGAGAGAAAAGCAAACGCCATTAAAGAGTTCTCTTTTCCTCGCCAAGGGAAAAAACCTCACCGTGCTCTAAGTGACTTCTTTCACTCAGATAGAGATGATGTAATAGCCCTTACTTGTGTAAGTGCTGGTGGAAAGCTGAGTGATGCGGAGAGAGTTATCTATGATGAGGGGAACTACACTGAGTATTATCAATTCCATGGTCTTGGCGTTGAGTTAGCCGAAGCACTTGCTGAGATAGCTCACAAACAGATAAGACTCGATCTCAACATCGCAGAGGGTGAAAAGCCAAGTTTAGCAGATGTTCAGATGAACAAGTACCAAGGTTCACGTTACAGTTTTGGATATGCGGCTTGTCCAGACCTAGAGCTCAACCGACCTCTGTTTGACCTGCTAAAACCAGAAGAGTTTGGAATTGAGTTAAGTGAGACTTTTCAAATTCATCCAGAACAGTCTACTTCAGCACTTGTTGTTTATCATCCAAATGCCACTTACTATAATGTATAGAATAGGTGGCAGTAAGATCCCTAAAAGTATCAAGAGAGACCTTCATCTCGCCATCCCACCTTATAAGAACTTTTTCTCCACTCTCTTTATGAACAAGTGCGAGATCAAACATATACGTACTAGCCCCTGTTAAACACTCAACCTCAAAGTCACGTTTTAATTTTGTGATCATCAACTCTCTTACATCCATAGAGGTTTACAACTATAGTTGCAAATGTAGGAGGACCTGAGGGCATCTCTACAAAACATAGAGAGGATACTAGACGATGAATAACTTTGAAGCTAGGTATATGAAGATAGCCGCTACTTATTTGGACGATAGGATAAAAAAGCTACAGATTAAACCCCAAAAACAGAGTTTGGTAGAAGCTTAAAAAAGCTCAGCCCTCAAAAAAATAATAACTGACATCTTTAAATAGACGAGATAAAGAAAATCTGTGATACTATTCCCTCATGCAAATTGAAAATATAATAGAGCAAAAAAACCTAAAACTTACTGCTCCAAGA
>JAYEHI010000150.1:0-2184 GCA_034659455.1 Campylobacterota bacterium
TAAAAGCTACAAACCTAGCTTACTTTTTTGGACTTCTTATTGCAGTTTCGAGTTTTTTAATCATTCTTGCTGCGGACAACTTCAAACTCCCAAAAAGTTTTTATGCTCTGTTTGCAGTTCTGATCTCATCTCTGTATCTCATCATATATGCAGCGGATTATCTTCTCTTCTTTATAGGTTGGGAAGTCATGAGTATAAGCACTTACTTTTTACTCTCCTTTTCACTCTCAAAAGAGGCACTCCATAAGTACGTCATCTTTGCGATGGCCTCTGCTCTTTCTATGTTTATCGCCATACTTATTCTCTACTCGGGAACTCACAGTTTTCTCTACGAAGATGCAGCTAAGAGTTTTGCCTCACTTGGAACTTATGAAGGCATAGCATTTATAGGACTTATGCTCTTTGCGATCTTTGTGAAGCTAGGAACCATAGGGTTTCACTACTGGCTAGTTGATGCTTACGAAGAGTCTCATAACCTCTTTACCCCATTTCTCTCAGCGGTTCTCTCGAAGATGGGTATTTATGCTCTTATCATCCTTACAACGCAAGTTGTAGAGCTTGAGTACTCCTTGGCCATCATCGGAATTATTACATCCATCATCGCAACTTTTAAAGCCATACAAGAGGACTCTCTCAAAAGACTTTTAGCATATTCTAGTATCGCGCAACTCGGATACATTATAACCGTTCTTGGAGTAGCGGATGGTATGGGTGGGGCATTCTATCACTCACTTATCCATACAGCGGTTAAACTCTTACTCTTTATAAACATAGCGGGGATCATCGCCATAACTGGACGAGATAAATTTAGCACTCTTGGTGGGCTGATTTATAAAACGCCACAGTCGTTTGTACTTCTACTCATAGGTATCATCACACTAGCTGGAATGCCTCCTCTTGGAGGCTTTGCTTCTAAGTTTATGATTTATACCTCTCTTATGGATGCGAAGTTTTTACTCATTTTAGCGGCAGTGATGTTCTCAAGTGCAAGTGCCTTTCTCTACATCTACAAACTCATCTATGGTGTTTACTTAGGACATCCGACAAACAAAAAACTAGAGAGTGTTAAAGAGGTACCCTTTAGTTTCTTACTGCCTCAGTACGTCTTGGCGTTTGTGATGATAGCTCTGGGAACTTACCCAGCTCTACTTGTCCCCTACTTCAACGAGATTTTAAGCGAGTTAGGTTTAAACGCCATCGATTATAGTGATATCGCGACTCTTCACAGCGGCTTTGCAGAGTATAACGGTTTTGTGGTTATGAGCGCGTTTGGAGTTATATTTGTCATAGTTCTTGGCGTTTTTGTCAACCTTCGTTCTAAAGCAAAAGAGGCAAAAGACAGGTTTGACATAGCCTACTGCGCGGAAGAGCCAAACGAAGCGACTCACCTGCACTATGGCTTTAGCATGGGTAAAGAGCTCAGACGTGTAGGCTTTATCAACCTTATATACACAAACTCTGTAAAACCTTTTTATGACTACTTGGCAAAACAGACTCTCAACTTCTCAGAACTCTTGAGAAAAATCTACACGGGCAATCTCGCAAACAACTTTCACTTTGCCATACTCTTTGCGATTATCTTACTTTGGTGGAGTATAAAATGATAGTTTTAGATTCACTTTTAATGTTTATCATCGCTTATCTTACTGGCTTTTTGTACTACGGACTCTACCGCAATATCACAGCCCGTTTTCAAAAACGTTTTGGTCCTCCTATCTGGCAATCATTTTTTGATTCCATAAAGTTTTTTACAAAAGAGGACTCCACTTCTCACGGATGGATGTTTTATCTTGGACCCATCATTATGATGAGTGGGGCGATAATGACTCTGCTTTTCATTCCCTTTTTTAGCTCAGGCGAGAGTTTTGTAGGGCTTAGCGAGTATGGAAATCTTTTTGTAGTTCTCTATCTTTTAGTACTTGGTCCTTTAGGAAATGCACTAGGCGTTGGTGTTGGCGGGAACCCTTTTGGAGCTATGGGTGTGACTCGTGGGCTCTCGCGTTTGTTCGCTCTTGAGATGCCCTTTTATATCGCTGTTATAGCTATCATGAGTCTAAGTTCAAGCGCTGACATCGCTACCATTTCAAGCTCTCAAACAACTCTAAACGCCATAGCCTATCCGCTGCTCTTTATAGCAGCCCTTTTTTCGTTCATAGGGATGATGGGACAAGCCCCTTTTGATGT
>JAYEHI010000151.1:0-2183 GCA_034659455.1 Campylobacterota bacterium
GCGTTTATCGGTTCAAGTATTCTCTATCTCTGGATAGGACTAAACGCCATCATCTTCTCATCTGCCATCTTTTTATGGTGGTATGGCCAAAGAGTTCTAAAAAAGCTAGAGCTTACCTCTCATAAAGAGCTCTAAACTTTTCAGATGAGACCATTGAGTCTTCTGTGTGCATCTCAAGACTTAACTCTTTAAGACCCTCTGCAACTTTAAAGAGGTCTATCTCCTCTTGCGTAAGTGGCCAAGGTGGTCCACTTACATCTTGCTTTCTTTTATGAGCAACTACTAAAAGCTTAGCTTTTGGAGCGAGTGTTTCACTTATGGCGTTTATCATCTTCTCTCGAAACTCTATTGGAAGTGACTGAATGGTAAGTGCCTCAAATACAAAATCAAAATGTGCTTTATACTTCTGTGGCATATCAAATATATCCTGCTTTTCATAGCGAATATTAGAACCCTCACTTCGTTTCTCTGCTAATTCTAACGCCACCTCTGAAACATCAATGGCAAGGACATCATACCCAGCCTCTTCGAGTGCATGTGCATCATCTCCAAGTCCACACCCTATGACAAGAGCTTTTCCCTTGTGAGTCTTGGTTTCATCATCAAGATATGTTTGCAACAAAGGGTTAACTGCTTGTCTAGCCCATGGAATGTTCTCATGGTTATCTTTGTGTGTTTCGTAGAGGTCATTAAACCATGCACTTGCTTTGTTGTGTTCTTGCATTATAAGTCCTTATATTTTTGTCTATTCGTTTATAGAAGTGAAACCTTGCCTAGCGACTACGAATCTTTTCTTAGTACATACGCCAACTCATGAAGATTGTTCAAAATATACTCCAAGTCTTCCCTAGTCTCATCATTAGCGACTACTAAAAGTTCGTCATCTAACTGTAGAGTCATCTGAGAATCTGGAATCAAAAATATCTCCTCATCACGTTTGAGCAGTAAAAAGACTATAGGAAGCATAAGATCTCTGTTTTCCCTAGAGCGTCTTATCTGTGAAAGAGTTATCTCTTCATCTTTTTCAAGCTCTAAAGAGAGAGCATAAGCATCTATTTTATCGATTTTAACTTCAAAATAGTCTGGACTCATGCCTGTAGTCTCACTCAACATATTTACTATCACTCTCCCCCACTCTTCATCTTGTTTTCTTACCTCTAGCACAAAAGTGTCTAAAAGCGGTTTAGAGATGGAGTTGTAAGTACACTCCGCCAAAATCTTTTCAAGTATATATATTTTATTTATCTTTGCTGCTTGGAACATAGTTAGCTCATCGAGTGAGTTCTCTCTTGCTATCGTAAAGATATTTGAGTTGAGTTTTTTTGCTTTGTTTAATATGGTAAGGTTTAAAAGATCATCCTTGGTTGCAGCTATAATACACTCTGCCTCGTGAATACCAAGCTCTAGCAACTTCTCTTTGTCTTTTTGATCGCCAAATATAGTAGTCTGGTTCTCTTTTTCATACGCAAGAGGATCGATATCGTAAAAAACATACTCAACACCCGCTTTTTTAAGCCCTCTCTCTATCGCCTTGCCCATTTGTCCATAACCACACACTATGTATTTCCCATGGGGAAGCATATCTCTTTTTCTCAAATTCAAACTATGTCCAAAAGCCCACATCTCCAAAAGCCATATATGAGGTGCTGTTATGGAGTAAAAGATTCTATTTGAGATGATGTCAAAGGGATTTTGAACATGTTTTAACCCCATAGACCTGAAGTGTTCTAAATTTCTAGGAGAACTCCCTTTTACTATGATGTCTATTTTTTTATTCAGCAGTTGACAGATAGTGGCTATTTTTGTGTTTTTTGTGTCATCTTTAAAAAGAGAGATAACTCCAGCACAATTTTTCTGATGGATACCCGCCATCTTTAGCATGTGCTGATTCGTAACATCTGCGACTATTGCTGGTACATGAGGGTAGAAGTTTTCTAGTATCAACTCATCTATAGTCGACTCACTCTTATCCAAGACAACAAACCTGTAGTCATCTACGCCAACTCTATTGATGATATCTTTAGTGACACTGTTGTAACCAAGTATTATATAAAAAGGCTCGCTTAAACCTCGTACTTGTTTTCTAAAACGATTTCGACTGATGGCTTTGCGAAGAGAGTCGTCTTGGATAAGAGCGATGATAGACCCAAGAGCATAAAACCAGCCGATAACAGTCATATAAA
>JAYEHI010000152.1:0-2177 GCA_034659455.1 Campylobacterota bacterium
GATTGATTATGTAACCTAGGGGCTCTAACTCCTGTTTTATAAAGTCTGTTATCTTTATTTTCTCTCCCTTGTGAGAGAGATAGGTGTTTAAAACCTTAGGAACATTCTCGATTAAGATATTTGTAGGTTCCAGTGCTTGTGCTAGTTTTATAACATACTTTGTTAGAGAGTTTCTAGGGTCATCTTCATGCATTTTTCCTGCAAGACTCATCCCTTGACAGGGTGGTGTAGCTATTAAAAAGTCACATTTAGCTTTTTTTGACTCCTTTAAAACTTCATCAAAGATCTCATCACTTGTAATATCACCCTGAATCATTCTACACTGAGGGTGCATTTCATTGTGGAATTTTGCACGGTTCTGTAAGAGTTCATTAGCAACCGCTATCTCTATGTTATGGTTTTTAATGTAGGTCTCTGCGATTCCTACATTTGCGAAGAGAGAGACACCTTTTATCATTTAAGACCTCTTACAAACTCTCTCACCTCTGCATCAAGAGTGAAGACCTCATCAACACTCTTTGGCATCTCTATAAACTTGTTAAATGCCGTAATGATATGTCTTGATATATCCATAAAACCTATCTCTTGGTTTATAAACATCTCTATGGCCGCTTCATTCGCCGCGTTGACTACGACCCCACGTTCAGGTGAGGCTAAAAGCTCATCTTTGATAGCCCAAACAGGATATCTCTCTACATCTATCTCACGAAACTCTAAGCCACCTACTTGTACTAAATCAACATGGCCGAGTATATTTTCATCCATCTTCTTATCAAGTGCGTAAGCGATAGGGAGTTGCATAGAAGCATGGGCAAAGTGTGCTGTCGTAGAGCCATCTTTAAAGTCTATAAGTGCATGAATGAGAGATTTTGTCTCGATGATGGCATCGTAAGAGCCTTCACCAAAAAGCCATCTCGCCTCTAAAAGTTCAAACATCTTGTTGACCATTGTTGCAGAGTCTATAGTTATCTTTTGGCCCATAGACCAGTTTGGATGTTTTTGAGTGTCTGCTAAAGTAGCGTTTTGTAGTTTTTCTATCTTCCAGTCACGAAATGCCCCACCACTTGCGGTGATAATCATCTTCTCTACACTTCTCTCTTGCATAAGATACCAAAGACCAAAGTGTTCGCTATCTATGGGCTGAATGTTTGTTGTGTCTATAAACGCACCACAAGCGACTAGTGACTCTTTGTTTGCAAGGGCTACTCTTTTGTTGCACTCTAATACTTTGAGTGTTGGACGAAGACCTAAAAAACCAACGAGAGCGTTTACAACGAGACTACTTTTAGCATTTGCAATGGCGTTTAATATCGCCTCTTCTCCCGCAGCAACATTTTCATGATTGACATCTTTTATATCTGCTTCGTTGGAAATAACTACAAGTTTAGGGTTGTGCTCTTTTATCTGCTCATTAAGTAGTGTAATGTTTTTTCCACACACCAACACCTCAACACTAATGCCAAATTTTTGAGCTACTAAAAGAGTGTTAACTCCTATAGAGCCTGTTGAGCCTAGAAGTACCAACTACACTAGCCCTCTTAAAAGTACAAGCATCACGATTCCACCAAAGAGATAACCATCTATGCGATCGAGTATGCCCCCATGACCAGGAAGCAGGTCACCACTATCTTTTACACCGGCTTGGCGTTTAAGAGAAGACTCAAAAAGATCACCAAAAATAGAACTAACAGCAACACCAAAAGAGATTAAAAATGCTATACCTAAATCAACTATAGGAAGACCAAAAAACATCCCTCCTATCGTTGCTACAGCTACACCACCAACAACACCTTCCATAGTTTTGTTTGGGCTTGTCTCACAAAACTTAGTCTTACCTATGCTCTTACCGACTGCATACGCTCCAACATCAGTAAGTGCTACAACTGCAAGAAGCCATAGAAGTGAGAGAACACCATACTCTTGATACATAGTAAACATAAAGAGCATACCAGCAGTTGGGTAGATGAAAGGAAAAAAGTCCTTCCACTCTACATCTTTGTTAAACGCCACCATACTCGCGTAAGCGACGCCCGCCAAAACAAACAGGTCGTCACCATAAGGGTAGATTCCAGCTAAAAGCCAAACGCCAATAGCAAAAGGGATAAGCCCATCATTGTCAACTTCAAAAAGCTTTACGGCCTCTTTAAACGCCAGCAAGTAAACGCCACCAAAGACTA
>JAYEHI010000153.1:0-2165 GCA_034659455.1 Campylobacterota bacterium
TTATTATAGTTTGCTTATTACTGTTGTATAGCCATTACTGCTGATTAGGTAGTCTGCGTAGAGTTCAAGGTAATCTATTTTCATAGTGTATTTTATCTTCTTCTGTTTTAAAAGTCCGCAAGGTCAGTTTATACTAAAATGTTCTCAAATTCTAAAAAGTAAAGACATGATTAATAATTTAGTTGTATAATACATCAAATACAACAAATAAAAAGGATTTACAAATGGGTAAATACATTGAATTAACTGGTGCAGATTTTGAATCAACTCTTTCAGAGGGTGTTTCTTTAGTTGACTTTTGGGCTCCATGGTGTGGACCATGTCGTATGATCGCTCCAATCATTGAAGAGTTAGCAGAAGACTTTGATGGTAAAGCTAAAATTTGTAAAGTTAACACTGATGAAGAGCAAGATATCGCTGTTAAATTCGGTATTCGTTCTATTCCAACTATCATGTTCTTTAAAGATGGCGAAATGGTAGACCAAGTTGTTGGTGCTCAAAGCAAACAAGCTTTAGCTGATACACTTAACAAACACTTAGGTTAATCCCTAAAACACTATTTTGGCTAAAAGAAAAGGAAAATCACTATTTTCCCTCTCAACTCTTTTAGCCTCTTTTTTTGGTGCGGCGATGATAGCTATCGCCTTTGCTTACTTCAACTACAAGTTTTCAGAGTACAAGTTTATCGATTTCAGAAAGTGGACTTTTTATGAGAAAAGTGATATTTTTACTCCTAGTGCAGACAGATACATTGTAGTTTTTTATAGTTCTCGCGAGCCTGCGACCATGGATAAGTTAGCTGATGTGGATTTGAACCTACCTATTTTAGCTATAGACTACTACAATAGAGCAAGAGCAAACTCCACAACAACCACTTTTTTAAGAAGTGGAACGAAAAACTCTTTAGCATTTATCCAACGTTTTAATATCTACGAATCGCCCTCTATTTTTTTGATAAAAAAACATAAAGAGACTCTCTATAAGCAAGATAGCATGATAAGAAAGCTCGATAACCTAGATGAACTTCACAAAGAAGTCAAATCATTATAAAAGAAAAAAGGATGACTATGTCTATACTTGATTGTGCAATTATTGGTGGTGGACCGGCTGGTCTTACAGCGGGACTCTATACAACACGTGGTGGTTTAGAAAATGTCACTATGTTTGAAAAAGGCATGCCCGGTGGTCAGATTACTGGCTCATCGGAGATAGAAAACTATCCTGGTGTTACAGGCGAGATAACTGGAATGGACCTAATGATGCCATGGCCTGCACAGTGCCAAAAATTTGGTCTTAAACACGATATGCTAAATATTACTCGTATTACCAAGAGTGGGGATTTGTTTACAATTCACGCTGAAAATGGCACAACACAAGACGCACACAGTGTTATCGTAGCGACAGGTTCAGCTCCTCGTCGTGTTGGCTTTAAAGGCGAGGATGAATTTTTTGGTAGAGGAGTAAGTACTTGTGCGACTTGTGATGGCTTTTTCTATAAGGGTAAAGAAGTTGTAGTTATCGGGGGTGGAGATACTGCTCTTGAGGAGGCCCTATATCTTGCAAAAATCTGCTCAAAAGTTTATCTAGTGCATCGTCGTGACAGTTTCCGTTCAGCTCCAAATACAATTAAGCGTATTGAAAATACAGATAATATTGAACTCGTTTTAAACACTACGCCAGATGAAGTCTATGGTGACAATATGGGAGTAACGGGTATCCGTGTTCTTAGTAGAGCTGGTGATAGTCGAGATATCGAAGTTCCTGGTGTTTTCACCTTTGTAGGAAATGATGTAAACAACCAAACACTTATTCAAGAAGATGGAAGTTTTTTATGTGACACAAACGAGCAGGGTCAAGTTATCGTTGACTTAAGTATGAAAACATCAGTTCCTGGACTCTTTGCCACTGGTGACATTCGTATAGCAGCTCCTAAACAGGTTGTAAGTGCAGCAGGTGATGGAGCCGTTGCAGCTCTTCAAGCTATATCATATGTTGATGAGTTGCTCAACGGATAGATATCACAAAAATGTGTAACACTACTCAAAGAACGCTTAATAAGCTACAACCCTATTTCTACCCATATTTTTAGCTTCATAGAGAGCCATATCTGCTCTATCTAAGGCTTGAGTGATACTTTCATCGTCTATATGATTAATCTCATTAAT
>JAYEHI010000154.1:0-2144 GCA_034659455.1 Campylobacterota bacterium
CAGCAGCATAAGCTAAAATACTAGCAAGTGTAAAATATACTTTACCAAAACCTTTAGGTGATTTCACTTTTTTTCCTTGTTATTTTGTAATTATATCGAAAATAATATTTGCCAATACTAAGATAACTATTTATTGAATCACATTATATAAACTTTAGCCTTAAAAATGAACAATAACACACATAAAAAATGTCCCTTTATAACTGCTTAAAATTGGCTAATATAGGGGACATTTAGATTTTACAAAGATTATATGAAGAAAAACAGTGCTGAATCTTAAGAAAAAAGTGTCCTTTTAATACGAAAATATCCGTTATTTGAACACAAATGAGTGTTAATTATCATATATCGGGCTAAAAGGACATTATGTCCCTTAAAAAATTGTGAAATTATTTTATTTTTTCTATCAATAGAAAAAATGCCTTCTG
Source organism: Campylobacterota bacterium (assembly GCA_034659455.1). Classification (GTDB taxonomy): domain Bacteria; phylum Campylobacterota; class Campylobacteria; order Campylobacterales; family Sulfurimonadaceae; genus Sulfurimonas. Next base: position 429 of record JAYEHI010000154.1, read on the forward strand.
ACGAATTGAAGCCTAAAGCGCTATAATACAACTATGAATTACAAAACAATTGCGCAAGAGACTTTAAATATAGAAGCACAAACGCTTCTTAACGCCGCTACTCTCATAGATGATGTATTTGATAGAGCTGTGGATATTATACTTAACTGCAAGGGCAAACTTATCATCACCGGTGTTGGAAAGAGTGGACTTATAGGGGCGAAGATGGCTGCTACATTTGCATCTACTGGAACGCCGAGCTTTTTTCTTCATCCTACCGAAGCACTTCATGGTGACTTGGGAATGATAGATAAAAACGATGTCGTGATAGGGATTAGTTATAGTGGAGAGAGTGAAGAGCTAAGCTCTATCCTCCCACATATAAAACGCTTTGGTGCTCCTCTCATCGGGATGACTCGAGATAGAGAGTCCACACTTGGTTCTTTTAGCGATATGGTGATAGAGTTAAATGTTCTCAAAGAAGCATGTCCAATTGATACTGCTCCTACAAGTTCTACAACGCTTACCTTGGCTCTTGGTGATGCACTCGCAGTCTGTCTTATGCGGGCAAGAGATTTTCAAAAAAGTGATTTTGCTTCTTTTCACCCTGGCGGTGCACTAGGTAAAAAGCTTTTCGTAAAAGTCTCAAATCTTATGCAGACGCAGAACCTACCACTCATAAAAAAAGAGACTAAGCTAAAAGATGCAATTTTAACTATTTCAGAGGGGCGTTTAGGTACGGCTCTTATAGTTGATGAAGATGAAAAACTAATAGCACTTATGAGTGATGGCGATGTCCGCCGTGCACTTTTGAGTGATGAGTTTTCACTTGATGACGAAGTTTTGAAATATGCGACACACAATCCAATGGTGATTGATGACGCTGATATGCTAGCAAGTGATGCACTTGTTTTGATAGAAGAAAAAAAGATACAACTGTTGGTTGTTACTGATAAAACTAAAAAGATACAGGGCGTGCTTCATATTCATACGCTCATTGAAAAAGGAATTTCATAATTATGATGAGACTGAACAAATTTATAGCGCACTATTCGACATACTCGCGTCGTGAGGCTGACAAAGTAGTACAAGATGGTTATGTAAGAGTAAATGGCGAGATAGAAGATAATCCCGCTACTCAAGTTGATGAGAAAGCTGATGTAGTTTATGTGAGTGGTAAACAGGTAAGTCGTCAGGAGAAGTATACTGTTATCGTTTACAATAAGCCAAAAGGTGAGCTTGTAACGAAAAACGATCCTAAGGGTCGTCGTACCATCTATGACTCACTAGGCAAAGACTTTAAACACTACATCCCTGTTGGGCGTTTAGACTTTGCAAGTGAAGGACTTCTTCTCTTAACAGATGCATCTCACGTGGCAACTGCTCTGATGGAGTCAGACCTTGAACGCCGATACAAGATAAAGATAAAAGGCGAAGTGACTTCAGAGATGGAGCAGGCTATGCTTGAGGGTATGTATGTAGAAGACGCAACTGCGGGTGGACATTCTCATTCAAACATCACATCGATGGAGTTTAAACCATTTTTAGGATACAAAATCCAAAAAAACGCACACAACTACTCTATACTCAAAGTAGCGATTAGTGAGGGGAAAAACCGTGAACTTCGTCGTTTCTTCGCACACTTTGACGCAGAAGTAGCTGATCTCAAACGCATCAGTTTTGCGGAGATAGAGTTAAATAATCTTCCTACTGGAAAAACAAGGTTTTTAACGCGTA
>JAYEHI010000155.1:0-2142 GCA_034659455.1 Campylobacterota bacterium
AGTTGCCATATTTTGTCCTGATAATAAAGACGAGTTGTTTTTTTTGAATAATTTGGGCGGTCATTTGTCATTGTCCAATTTTATCATAAAAATAAAATAAATACAATAACAAGATAATTCCCTATCCGAAGGGATTACAATGATATAATTTACCACTTTTTCAGTGGTGTAATGACGGGGAATGAGTCTTGACAATAACTCTAAAACTAGATAAAATTAGGGATATTATTTATTCTATTTTTGTGTTTTTACACTCATGTTTTTTGCGTTTCTTTACTGAAACCATTTACAACAGAATGCTCGCGTTTCATTACTGGAATCGACTTCAAACTTCGTTGTGCAACCGCGTTATGGTGCTGTTTTTCCCCTGTTGGTTTGACATTGTTCGATAATAATCGAGCAAAAATAAACTGCTGTATTGAGATTTAAATAAACCAATTTTAATCGTTCGTTTTTTCCCTATGGTTCAACTGTAATCAAACCATAAGACAGTCTATAAGTAGACTATTTAGAGGGTACTTTAAGCCCGTGGAATCTGCACTTGTTTGTAGTTCTTAATTTTTTAGAATAGGAATATTTACCTAGTTCAATAGAGCAAAAAATGGGAGTGATTTCCGAAGTTTAGGCAATAGCTTATAAAGAAAAATTGAAGTTTATTTGTGTGACTTCGCAATTATGCAAAAGATATGAACAGTTATGCTTCTTGTAAAAAGCATTTAGTTTACTTAACAATATTATTACTAGGAATGCTATTAATTTAAAAAATAATGATGACATAGAAGCATAGATTAAATCTATAAAGTTTAAATTTTATATAGTATAATGGTAAAAAATATATCATTAAAGAGGTAAAATGAAAAAAAGAACACTTGAGTCTATTCTTAAAATAGCACTAGATACCTTTCCTGTAGTACTCCTCAATGGTGCTAGACAGGTTGGTAAATCTACAATAGCCTTAGATACTTTTCAAAACTATCTTACCTTTGATGATGGGGAGCTTCGACTCTATGCAAAAGAGAATCCAAAAGGTTTTTTAAAAAACTTGGAACTGCCAATATGTCTTGATGAGATACAAAAGGTTCCTACGCTACTTGAGTATATAAAGATGCATATAGACTCCAATAGAAATAGTGGAGATTTTTTACTCACAGGAAGCTCTAATGTGCTTGATCACAAAGATAGTAAAGATACACTTGCGGGAAGACTCTGTGAACTTAGACTTCATCCACTCAGCTCTAAAGAAAAAAATGACAAGCCTAATGAGAACATTATAGACAAGCTACTTGTAAGAGATTTTAAACTTGCTAAAAAAGATTATAGCGATGAAGTGATAGAGCATATACTCAATGGTGGTTATCCTGAGATATTAAATCTAGAGGGTTTATCTAAAGAGTTATGGTATACATCTTACATTGCCACTTACATTGAGAGGGATGCAAGAGATTTAGCCGATATAAGAGATATAGATAGCTTTATAAAGTTTGTCAATGTTTTTGCGTCTAGAAGTGGTACGATTCTTAATAAATCAAGCCTTAGCAGTGATATTGGGATAAAAGACATTACTACAGAGAACTATATCTCTATCATAAGTCGCATCTATCAAGCGACACTTCTCAAGCCTTATTTTGTGAATATTGGCAAACAGTTTATAAAATCTCCTAAGGTCTTCTTCAATGATACCGGTGTGCTCTGTAGTCTTCTTAAAATCAACTCTAAAGAGCAGCTTCTTAGCTCCAACTACAGTGGTCAAATCTTTGAGACCTATATATTTTGCGAACTGCAAAAACATCTCTCTTATCTGCAAAAATCAGCTCAAATGTTTCACTATAGAACTAATGACAAAAAAGAGATAGATTTCATCATAGAAGTAGACAATGAAATACTTGCAATAGAGGTAAAGCAGAGCTCTAGTGTAAAAAAAGATGATTTTAAACATATTATCGACCTGCAAAATAGATATGATAAAAAGTGTTTAGGAGTTGTGTTTTACAATGGAGAGTTGATCATAGAGTTTAGCGATGATTTAGTTGCTATTCCTTTTGGGTATTTTTTATAATCTTATAAAAAGGGTGAAGATCTAATGGCTACTAAAAACAGAAAGATGAAACTCAATAAAAAGTTTGAAGTAATTTCAAAAACTGC
>JAYEHI010000156.1:0-2130 GCA_034659455.1 Campylobacterota bacterium
TATCATTCAAGCTCTTACCTATGTGAGTGCTGGAGTTGTTGTCGTTTTTTATCTCTACAGCTCTTTAGATGGTGTTGATATCTTAAACGCCAACGATAAACTCCTCTTTCTAGACACCTCCCTAGATGGCAAGTTTAGTGTCATCGGGCTTCTTACTGGCTGGTTACTCCTCAACATCGCCGCGTTTGGGCTTGACCAAGACATGACACAAAGAGTCCTCACTTGTAAGAGTAAGGATGAAGCATCTCGCTCTTTAATCCTCTCAATAGTTATGACTATTCCCATTGCCCTGCTCTTTCTCATCATCGGTGCTCTACTTTTTGTACATTACGAGAGTGCCGATGTTGTGCAGAGTTTTGAGGGGGAGAAAATCACCATCTTTATGTACTACATATTAAACGAGATGCCAGAGGGTCTAAGAGGTTTTGTAACTGTTGGAGCGATAGCCGCAGCGCTCTCAAGCACAAACTCGGTTCTAGGAGCGATGGCTTCAGTAGCCATAGAGGACCTCTACAGACCATGGAAACTAAAACAAACACCAACTACGGATGAAAAACACTTTATCAAAGCTTCACGAAATGCTGTACTCTTTTTTGCTGTAGTTTTATCAGCAATGGCGATTCTCTCCTACTTCTGGCAACGCTACTCAGAACTCTCGCTCATAGGTTTTGCTCTTGGCATTATGGCGTTTGCATACACTGGACTTCTGGGAGTTTTTTTCTCAGCTATATTTACTTCAAGAGGAAGTGCTGCAACTGTCCCCTTTGCTTTAGTTGGAGGGTTTTTAACAGTACTTGCACTTCAACCCTACACTTTGGGACTTAGCATCGGTTTTTCTTGGCAGATAAGCATAGGAACTTTGGTGGCGTTTGGGGTTATGCAACTCACTAAAACTTATAAATAAAACTCGTCTTTTGAGTAAAATCACTCTCTTTTACATCAAATGCGGGTTTTGAGTCTATGTCATAGTAGAGAACAAAGTTAAGATAAAAAGATTCATATATCAGAACTTGCAACTCAAATCCGTTAGAGAAGATATAGTCACTAACTTCTTCGAGCTTTGGCTGATAGTATAAAACATAAGAGAGCTTCGAGTCCTTATCAAAACTCTTTGTGTAGGAGATATAAGAGTTTAAGCGGCTGTTTTTCTCTTTTGGGTCATTAAGTGTGAGATACCTGATATTCTCATAAAACCCACCCAACCCTATAAAAACATTTCCATACTCTTTTAAATCGGCATTGTAGCGAAGGCCACCACCAAGAAGAAGTCTATCTGCCACATTTGTAAACTCATTTGTCTCAGACTGAACAAAGGCTTCATAGTTGAGTGACGATATATCGAAAAAAGTATGTAAGTACCTTACATGAGCATAAGTTTTATTCGTGTTTATCTCTCCAGAAGCCTTACCATACGAGAAAGTAAAATCACTCCACAAAAGATATGAAGTGTTACTATCATACTTCGCACGAAGACCTGCGGAATAGTTATCTACATCACTATTTCCTCTTTTTGTCTCTAGTGAACCTTTTAGCACCCCGCTAAACCCTGGTTTATCACCTATTTTGGCTGGAGCTATCGTTATCACCCCAAAGAGATTTCCTACCACTAAAATACACAAAACTATAAACTTCATCTCTAAGTACCTCTAAACTTTTTCATAATTCTAGCGTTTGAGTATGAAATACATCTAAAATTTAATGATATAATGCCCTCATGAATCAAAACGAACTCTATATCGGTGTCATGTCTGGAACAAGTATGGATGGAATTGATATCGCTCTCTGCGAGATTAGTTCTCAAACATGTAAGTTACTGCATTTTGAAGAGTACCCTTTTGATAAAAATCTAAAGCAAGAGATTTTACAGCTTATAGAGGGAACTACTACTCTCAAACAAGTAGGGGTTATAAACAAAAAACTTGGCCTTGAGTTTGCTTATGCAATTACTCGATTTTTAAGAGAAAAAGAGTTAAACGCCAAGGATATAAAGGCTATCGGTCTTCATGGACAGACACTCTGGCATGAGCCTGATGCAGAGTTTTCTTTCTCTATGCAACTAGGCGATGCGAGTAGTGTTTATGCTGCAACAGACATAAAAGTTGTTAATGACTTTAGAAGTGTTGATGTGGC
>JAYEHI010000157.1:0-2121 GCA_034659455.1 Campylobacterota bacterium
AAGCCGTAGGTGAAGGAAATGGTCCTATAGATGCCTGTAAAAATGCTCTTATGAAAGAGTATAAAAATGAGTTCACTATAAACTCATACTCTGAACACTCTTGTGGTGACACAAGTGAAGCTAAAGCTGTAGCATATATTGAGATTCAGACAAAAGAGACTCTCTCTTGCTATGGAGTAGGAACGGACAACAACATCGCTACAGCTTCACTCAAAGCGATGTTTAGTGCTATAAACAGAACCTTTACTTAAAAAGAGAGTCCAAATACGATTTCAGGATAAGAGGTGGAGCACTCCTCTGTGAAACAAGAGCCATACCGCTCATAAGCATATCCAAGTGAGACATAGGAGTTCTTAGTTGTAGTTCGTAGCTAATGCTAACTCATTTTGCATTGGAGTTGCACCAAACCAACCTCTGTATGAAGCTCCAATGCTAAGGTTATCAACTACAAAATAGTTCCCACTTAATCCAACAATCGTGTAGGTGTTATTGTAACTACTGCCAGCACCTACAGAGATGCCAAAGTTTGATTTTCCCTTTAAGAATATATCAGCATTAGCAATGCAACTCACTAATACTAAAATAGATAAAACATTTCTAACTACCATAATAACTCCTCTTGAGGATCTGCAATCATCTCCACTCTTGGAGGTTTTGATATATCACTAAAATACTCTTTTTTGTTGCCGGTATGCACTTCTATAATTCCCTCTGGTACATCAAACTCTCTTTTTATTTGTGGATACAATTTTAGTACATTTTGATAGTACGAAGAGAATGCTGGACCAGATATTCGTCCACCTGTCTCTTTTTTATACATTGGAGTGTTATCATCATTTCCAAACCAGACTATCGTTGAGATAGTGGGTGAATAGCCAGCGAGCCAGCCATCGACATTTGAGTTAGTTGTTCCCGTTTTTGCCGCTAACTCTAGGCCTTTTACTCGTCCTTTTCTTGCAGTTCCACGATTGACTACATCTCTTAATATCGTTGTCATTATAAAAGCCTGAGTAGGCACTGCGGTTCTATGTTCAACATGCTGCTTTTCATAAATAACTTCATTGGACTTCTCAATACTTGCTATCAAATGAGGTTTAACTTGTATGCCTTGATTCGAAAAAGAGGTATAAGCACGAGCCAAACCTAGAGGTGACATAGACATTGTTCCTAATGATATAGAGAGGTCGTGAGGTATGTTTTTTATATTGAACTTTTTTAACTCTTTGAGAAGATTGTTTAAACCTATGTCGTTGACTAAGTTAATTGTCGCAAGGTTTCTTGAGTGAACAAGTGCCTCCCTTAAAGTAACGAGTCCCTTATAGTTTTTCTCATAGTTCTTCGGCCGCCACTTCATCTCTTCGCCATCTTTCTCATACTCATAAGTTTTAGCTATGTCCACAAGTTCCGTAGCTCCTGAAAAGCCTACATCTATCGCGACTTGATATATGAACGGCTTAAACGCCGAACCGGGCTGGCGTCTTCCTTGTGTCGCTCGATTATAAGAGCTCTTCTTGTAGTCAACACTTCCTACAAGAGCCAGAATATCTCCCGTTGCAGAATCAAGCGATACTAGAGCACCATTTAATTTCGTAGTGTTGACATCAATGGCTTTAAGCGTTGTATCCTCTTCATCTATTGGCTTTTTAGCTTCTTTCTCTTTGTACTTTTCAAGTCTTTGTAGAGAGGAGTCGTAAGCAAACTTTAAAGACTTCCTAGCTGCAGCTTGTAGTCTTATATCAACCGTCGTATAGACCTCATAACCACCCGTTTTTAAGTCGCTAATATTCAAGTCTCTAAACTGTCTCGCCACTTCATCAACAATAAAAGGAGCTCTATTTTGAGTGAGTGTATCGTTAAACACCACTGGATTTTCAGCCAAAGCTCTCTCGTAAGTACTCTCATCAATCCATCCCAAAATATGCATTCTTTTTATTACTCGGTTTGCTCTACCCATAGATATCTCGTAGTTCTTTGTAGGTGCATACGTACTAGGAGCCTTTGGAAGCCCCACTAAAATCGCCATCTCTTTAAGAGTTAAGTCTTCTAAACGCTTATGAAAGTACCCATCTGCTGCAGTTTTAATACCATAGTATCCATGTCCATAGTAGATCTCGTTTAAGT
>JAYEHI010000158.1:0-10645 GCA_034659455.1 Campylobacterota bacterium
GTAGCGATATTTGTACTGTTTCTTATCATGGCTAACCTTGGTATGGCTAACGGCGCGGTTTTCCAACTCGTACCTCAGCGTTTTGGTAAAGACATCGGTATCATGACGGGTATCATTGGTGCTGCAGGTGGTCTTGGTGGTACTGCACTTATCAAAACTCTTGGATGGTCTAAAGGTGCTTTTGATGGTTACTCGGCTGGATTTATGATCTTTGCGGTAGTTGTTATACTAGCTCTTAGCGGTATCTCTTTAGTAAAAACTAGATGGAGAACTACGTGGGGCGTTCAAGCGGGTGGTAGAATCTAAGTAAACCTTATTTGTTTGAATTAGAGAATAATTCAAACAAAAATAGATAACTTATAGGACAAATTAGGTAAAGAATAATTTTTTCATTATATTAGAATAGCATGATGATAATATAACAAGAAAGAGTTATCAATGAACTTTGATCTTATTTTAGATGATGAATAATTATTCAATTACATAGAGTATAATAACACAACTTAAAAAATAAATCGGAGAAAAAAATGAAAAAAATAATAATGTCAGCAGTCGCACTCAGTGCAGTAATGGGAACAACAAGTGTAGCAAGTGCTGCAGATGGTATCAGTATATTTGACGATGTAAAGGTTAAAGGGCAGATTCGTCCTCGTATGGAGTATGTAGATATTACAGATAACAATAAAGGAAAAGGTTTAGCATTTACAGCTCGTACACATCTGGTCGCTACTGCTGGCCTACTTGGAGTTGAAAACTTAACTGCAACTGTTGGTATTCAGTCAGTAAATAACTTTGGTTATGAGCGCTACAAGAGCACGGACAATGGGAATCCTCCATATGAAGTTATCAAAGATCCTCAATTTGCTATGATGTCTGAAGCTTCTGTTGACTACAAAGCTGGAAAGACAGCTCTACATGCTGGTCGTTCACATGTAAACCTCGATAACCAACGTTTTATAGGTACGGTTGGTTGGAGACAAGTTGAGCGCTCATATGACACTGTTTACGCAGCAGACAATAGTATTGAAAACTTAAATATTTTAGCTGCTTACGTTTATGGTTTTCAAGGTGTAGGAGCTGGTGATACAGCTGAGACAAACTCTATACTTTTAAATGTAAAATATAAAGTAGCTGACGCGCTTACTGTAACAGCCTATGATTATATGTTAGCTGTGGGTGCACAGGGAGTTGATAGTGACACTATGGGTCTAGCGCTAACTGGTAAGGTTGACGCGGGCGCAAAACTTTCATACCGCGCTGAGTATGCTGTACAAACCGATCCAAGCATGGAATACAGAACTAAAGATCTTAAAGCAGATGCTTCATACTACAACTTAGACTTAGGAGCAAACATCTCTGGCATTTTAGCTGGTGTTAATTATGAGGTTCTTAGTGGTGCGGATGGTGCCGGCAAAACTGCATTTAATCCTAAATTGGGTACAAACCATAAGTTCAATGGTTGGGCGGATGTATTTTACGTAGCCGCTTTACCTTCTGGTGGTCTTCAAGATGCGAATATTCGTTTAGGTTACAAAGCAAAAGGTTTTGGAAAATTACTAGCTGTTTACCATAGTTTTACAGCTGATACAGCGATGGATGCAGCAAATGCACCAAATGGAACAGAAACAACAAATGATTTAGGTTCAGAAATTGACGTTGTTTACGTAAACGCCGTTCCTGGCTTTAAAAACTTAAAAGGTCTTGTTAAGTTTGCTTCATATTCAAAAGGTGCTGCTGCTGAAACAGGTTTAGCAACTTGGAATCATGACAAACAAGTACTATGGGCACAACTAGATTACAAATTTTAGTCCCCTAGCTACAAACTAACTTAAACAAATTTCATATAACTCCTCTAAGTAAAGGGTCTCCTCCCTTTACTTAAAACTATACCTTTTTATCAACTCATGTTCACTTTCTATACAACTCCTCTACCTAAAGAGCAGCATATTTTTATACAATGCCTAAAACCATTTAAGGATACTTTTATGCAAGAATTCATGCAAACATACAAAACCAATATTGACGATATTGAAAATTTTTTGATAGAAACTATAAAAAATACAGGCAATCTCTTAGATAAAAAAGACACAAAGTTTGAAACATTCTTTAAGGCATTTCCATCTTTAGACCTAGTGTATATCTGCTCAAAAGAGGACTTTATTCAAAACTCGCCAAATATATATAGAAATAGCGTCAGTAAGACGCAAGTCGGTAGCGATAGAAAATATCTACTCTCAAAAATTCAACTCAATGAAAAAAGTATATCCGTATCTGCACCCTATATAAGTAGTGCAACGGGACAGACCTGTGTAACTGTAGCAAAAGAAGAGAACGGTATGATTGTCTTACTTGATTTTGATCTTGTTGTTCTGCTCCAAAGACTCGGACTAGTAAACGTCCACAAGCAGTTTAACCTTGTAAGTAAGACTTTTTATATGATTACTGCAAATGTGATGATGATTTTAGCTCTTTTTACTGTTGGTTACGCACTTTATGACTTTTTTCATTCACTATTTGTAAAAGAGCTAATGTCTATAGAGTCTATCTTTAAGCCAGTCATTGCCCTCACCCTCGGACTCGCTATATTTGACTTGGCAAAAACTATTTTAGAACAAGAGGTTATCTTCAAGTCCTACTCCAAAAATGGACGAGCTGAGTATAAAGTACTCATTAAGTTCTCTATTACTATCATTATCGCTCTTCTTATTGAGTCCTTGATGGTGGTGTTTAAAATAGCTATTGCGGATTATCACCAGATGATACACGCTTTTTACCTTGTAGGCGGTGTTTCTATTCTAGTAGTTTCCCTTGGTCTATTTATATACTTCACAAAAGAGAGAGTGCTTAAAAAAGACTCATGATTTTTGATATAAATAAAAAATTTAAGATAAAATACATTATATAAATTTCAAAGGTTTCTCATGTCATCAAACAAAATCAAAACTTCAGGCTTTTCACTCGCTAAACGCAAAGAACTTACTGGAGATGATTTTTACGACGTTAAAACAGTGGGAAACTTAACCATCGCCGTAGTTTGTGATGGTGTTGGAAGCGCTACCGAGGGGGCACAAGCAGCACAAAGAGTAACAAAACACCTCATGAACAACTTCAAAATACGACCAAAGTCTTGGAGCATAGAAAAATCCATCATCACCTTTGCAAAATCTATAAATGAAATTCTCTACCAAGAGTCTCAAATCAATTATGAGAGTAGTGAACTCGTCACCACTCTTACCATTGTCGTTATAGAGGGAAATCGCCTCTATGGAGCCAATGTCGGAGATAGTCGTGTTTACCTCTACCGTGATAAATACCTCAACCAACTCTCCCATGATCACGCTATGGAAGAGGCGGGATATGAAAACGTACTCACCCAAGCCATAGGTATAGACAAAGACGTAGAGCCATACTACTTTGAAAACAGCGTCCAAAATGGCGATAAAATCCTACTCTGTAGCGATGGACTCTATAACGTTATGAGTGAGAACCGTTTAGAGTCAGGCATAGAGCTCGGAGCTCATGCGCTTGTTAAAAAAGCCTCTAAGCTAATGGAGGATAATCTCCCCGATGATACAACCGCTGTAGTGCTTGACATACTCAAAGCCGATGAGCGTGAAATACTTAAACAGCAAAATCTCATCATTGCCGAATCCCTCAAAGTAGGAGAAGTCATAGATGGATACAAACTTCTAAAACCTCTTATACAGAACCAAAGAACTTGGCTCGCTCATAAAAAAACAAAAGATTACGTTCTCAAATTTGCGCCAAAAGAGTCCATGGAAGACTCCATAACTCTTGACCTCTTTGTCAAAGAAGCGTGGAACGCCAAACGTCTCAAAGCCGACTTTTTTCCAAAAGCCGTCATTCCAAAAATAAGAACGCACCGCTACTACGTTATGCAGCTATTTAAGGGAGAGGATTTAGACGCCTTTTTGAAAACCAAACACTTAAGCATCGAAGATGGCGTCGAGCTTGCGACCACGCTCCTTAAAATGTCTCAGTACCTTCTCAAGTACGACCTTGTTCATGGTGATATCAAACCACCAAACATTATGATTTCAAAAGAGGAGGATGAGGCTTTGGCGTTTAAAATAATCGACTTTGGTAGTATGACCGAGATATTCTCTTCAGACTCCAAAGCGGGAACGCCTAGCTTTTTATCGCCAGAGAGATTTTTAAACGAAGCCATTAGCGAATCTAGCGAAATATTTGCCATAGGAGTCACTCTCTACTTGGCGTTTACTTCCAAGTACCCTTATGGAGAGATAGAGCCTTTTCAAAACCCAACGTTTAAAGAGGCCAAACCACCAAGTTTTTACAACAAGAACATCCCCGCTTGGCTCGATAGCGTCATACTTCGCTCCATCGCCATAGACAAAGAGCAGCGCTACTCGCACTACTCTGAGATGAATTATGAGCTCTCTCACCCAAACAAAGTAAAACCATACTTTATAAAGAACGCTCCACTTATAGTGAAATCCCCACATATCTTCTACAAAAGAGCGTTTACGCTCATGACGTTTCTCAATTTTATGCTAATATACCTACTTTTAAAATAGAAAATAAATAATGAAAGTAGGTCTATGAGCTGGCTCAATTTTTTCCAAACGACTTCACCCTGTCAAATCAGTTTTGGTAGAGGCATAAACGCGACGATCAACCCAAAAGAGGAAGAACTTTTCAACAACTCCTATAAAGCTTTTGAAAGCGGAGAGATACTTAAGGCTTATGAGTACTTCTTCTCCTCTTTGATCAACTTCACTGACGATGTTTCAAACGAGAATGTCACTCTAGAGCGAAGAGACGACAGACTTCTCTTTAATATTTACCAAGGAAGTGCAAAAGTTAATGGTGTCATCACAAAAGAGACGCTTCAAGCAGAGGTCACACTTGTCAAAAATGAGAATGCATCGGTAGCTCTTAAGCGTTATATCCTTGAGAGAAACTATCAACTCACTTATACGAACTACTTTAGCGACGATAACTATATAAAACTCAAACTCTACCTTGACAACATAACCCTCTCTCCCCAGAAAATCTTTTTTCCACTCAGAGAGTTGGCATTAAATGCCGACTTTGATAAAGAGCATATAGTGAGTGAATTTCAAGATATTCCCTTAGAGGAGATAGGACATATTTCCAAACTTGACTCCAAAGAGTTGGAGATTAAATACGCTTATCTTCAAAAAGAGATTCATGCACTCGATGCAAAAGTACTCACTCTCCCATCAAATGACAATGCCGGTATGCAAGCTTTTCTCTACTTAGGCATCTTACTAAAGTTTGACTATATGCTAGTTCCAAACTACAAAATCTACCATAAACTATCCAAAAAGATACAGGCCTATTTTGGCGATGAGCATGGAACGATAGAAGCAAAAAACGATGAACTCAGAAAGTATGTACAAGAGCTAAAAGAACTCAGTTTTGATGAGTTTAGCTCGAACTTTTACACTGCAAAGTATACCTTTAATCCTATAGAAAAGACCTCCTATGAAGATTTAGTTACTTTTATCAGCGAATCTATAAACAAAATCAAATGGTATAAAAACAATAGATATCCACAGATAATTCCAACGATATACAGATACATCGCGTTTTACTCTCTGTACAACTATGGCGTTAACCCTGTCTTAAAAGAGCTCCTCCACACCTTAGTTCAGATTCAAAATGCTTCATTTTTTGACTCTATAAATTGTGGCTCGCTCTACAATGAAGAGAAACAGACATTTTCAAAAAGAGCGATAGTCTCAAAACTTCAAGAGATAGTCACTCAAAATCAAGAACAGTACAAGTCTCTCGTAATATTTATAGATGACTTAAACTTCAACTCAATGAACGACTTTAGCAACTCCTACTATTCAATGTTAAAAAACTTAGACTTTGAGGAGCTTTAAAATGAATACTCAACTAATTTTAGAGACTTACATAGAGAACATTATGCAGATAACGACTCCCTATGGAACAGGAACTGGCTTTATCATCAATAATCTAATCATTACAAACTCGCATGTTGTAGGAGGCTTAAAAGAGGTTGTCATCAGTGCTAAAAAGGTTCCTCGTACCATCGCAAAAGTAGTTTACGATGATCCATACTACGACTTAGCATTTATAGAGTATAAGTTTCTTAAACCAAAGAACCCTCTCACTTTAGCAAATGAAAATGTCGAAGATGGAGACACGACCATAGCCATTGGACACCCATATGGACTTAATTATACCGCAACCGAAGGTATAGTCTCTCGAGCTTCACGCCTTCAAGGTGATTTGGAGTACATTCAGATAGATGCAGCCATAAACCCTGGAAATAGCGGTGGTCCACTTCTAAATGCCACAGGTGAGGTTACTGGTGTAAACACATTCATCATTCAAAATGCCAACAATTTAGGCTTTTCCCTTCCATTTTTTTATCTCAGAGAAGCACTTGATGCTTATAATGCACAAAGTTCACAAGCCATTATCAAGTGTCCCTCTTGTAAAAACCTCATACGAGAAGAGAGTATTAAAGACGACTACTGTCCTGAATGTGGGGTAAAACTTGAAGTAGCTCGTCTTCGTAGAAAGGGCTATAACCCAACGGGACCTACAAAACTTTTAGAGGATATTTTAGAGTCACAAAACATAAACGTGACACTTGCAAGACGAGCACAATCGGCTTGGAGAATAGACGAGGGGAGTGCCAGAATAGACATCAACTACTATGAAAATGGCATAATCATTGGAGATACGAAACTCTGTGCCATTCCAAGTAAAAATATAGATAAGATATATGACTATTTACTTCATGAAAATAATACTCTCTCTTATTTACAGTTTTCAATAAATGAAAATAGCATCTATCTCTCCTATCTCATCGTTGACTCTTCTTTAACATTTAAAGAGGGAAAAACAGCTATAGAGAGACTCATAAAGTACTCAAATAAGTATGACGACATCTTAATAAACCAATATGGCGCTATCAAACAAAAACGCGATGAAGAAGAATAAACAATATATAAAGGAACTATACTATGTCAAAATTTTTAAAATTTGAATGTAACTTAGATACATTCATAGACGAACTTACAAACAGACTTAAAAAAAATGAAGAGGAAGTAAACGAGCTCTTAAAACAAAAAGAGAAAACTTATGCTTCTTTTGTCAAGCCTCTTCAGATGCAAGATGAGGAGTTGGACCATTTTTTCACACCACTCTCCCACTTAAATGCCGTAAACAACTCTGAAGCTACACAAGAGGTCTATACAGAGTCTCTTCCAATTATTACAGACTACTCTACAAAACTATCTCAAAATATCAATATATACAATGCATACAAAGAGATACTTGCTATAGAAAAAGAGAGTCTCAACCAGGAACAAACAAGAGTTTTAGAGTTAAATATTCAAGGCTTTGAGTTAAGTGGTGCACACTTAGATGAAAAGACTAAACTAAGACTCCAAGAGATTAACATAACAAAAAGTGCTCTTACAAATGACTTCTCTCAAAACTTGCTTGATGCTACGAATGCATATAAGTATATCATCACAAAAGAAGAAGATGTAAAGGGAATCCCAGAGAGTGAAAAAGATACAGCCTCATTTGAAGAAGATGGACAAACAAAATATAAATTTACACTTCAAATGCCATCATACATAGCATATATGACTTATGGTCCAAATAGAAAGATAAGAGAAGAGATATACAAGGCTTATGTTAGCCGTGCTCCGCAAAATGCAGTTATCATTGATGAACTTTTAGCTCTTAGAGATGAGATGAGTAAGCTACTTGGTTTTCATAACTACACAGAGTACTCCCTAGCTTCAAAAATGGCAGCTGATGAAAAAACTGTTTTAAACTTTTTAGACAACCTTCTTCAAAACTCAAAAGTACAAGCTCTAAAAGAGCTTCAAGCACTTCAAGCTATCGCGCCACAAAAGCTAGAGAGCTTTGACTCTGCATTTTATAGTGAGATACTAAAAAAAGAGCAGTATGATATAGATGAAGAGGAGTATCGTCCTTACTTTGAACAGACAAGAGTTATAGATGGTATGTTTACATTTTTAAATAAACTCTTTGGAGTCAGATTTGAGAAGCACTCAGAGAAACTATGGAATGAAAAAGCCACTGCTTACAATCTTTATGTTGGCGAAGAACTAAGAGCAAGACTCTATATGGACTTAGAAGCTAGAGAGTCTAAACGCGGTGGGGCATGGATGCATAACTACCAAACACACTGTGTAAATGCCAAAGGAGAAGAGCAACTTGCCTCTGCATTTGTAGTATGTAATTTTCCACCTTCAAGTGACAACTCTCCATCTCTACTTCGTCATGATGATGTAGTGACACTTTTTCATGAGATGGGACATGCAATACATCACCTTCTCTCAACTGTAAATGAAAATGAAGTGAGTGGTGTAAATGGTGTGGAGTGGGATGCTGTAGAATTTCCATCTCAATTTTTAGAGAGTTTTGCTTATGAACCAGAAGTACTTAAACTCTTTGCTTCTCATTATGAGACTAAAGAAGTTATACCAGATATTATGATCGAAAAACTTGTTAAAAGTAAAAACTTCTTATCTGCTATGGGGATGCTTCGTCAACTAGAATTTTCTATTTTTGATTTTAGACTTCACTCAAAAGTCCATAAAGGAGAAGAAGTACAGGAACTTTTAGACTCTATTAGATCAGAGAGTGCACTTATCAAAACACCGGCATACAACAAGTTCCAAAATGGATTTGCACATATATTTGCAGGAGGCTACTCAGCTGGATACTACAGTTACAAGTGGGCAGAAGTACTCAGTGCTGATGCCTTTTACACTGTAGTAGATGAAGGAATATTTGACTCAAATCTTGCAAAGGAGTACTTTAAAATCATTCTCAATGGCGGTGGAGCAAAAAGCATGCAGGTTCTTTTTAAAGAGCTAATGCATAGAGAACCTGATGTAACAAATCTCTTGCGTTTAAATGGCATAAAGTAGTGAGGCTCCTCGCTCTTTTATTTTTTTTACTATCAACACTCTATGGAGAAACTGTTTTGAAAATTGCAACCTATAATGTAGAGAATCTGTTTGATTTAAAAAAGAGCGGTTACGAGTACCAAGAGTATATACCAAACACTCAAACTAACTGGAATCATAAAACTTACAACATTAAGCTAAAGAATCTATCTAAGGTCATTTGGGAAATTAATGCTGATATAATCGCCCTTCAAGAGATAGAGTCTCTACAAGCCTTAAAAGACTTACGACTAAGGCTCAAGCAAAAAGGTCTCTACTATCAGTACTACAAGATAGCTAACTATAAAAACACAACAACAAAGGTAGCCCTACTTTCAAAAGTACCCTTTGTTTATACACATGAAGTAGCTGTTAAATCCTCTTATAAATATAGAAATATTTTAGAAGCAAAGTTTCGTGTGAACAATAGAGAATTTTTTCTTCTAGTAAATCACTGGAAGAGTAAAGCTGGACCTGAGAGTATGCGCATAGTCTCAGCAAAGAGACTTCTCAAAAGAACTAAAGAGTTAGGAGAAGAAAAAAATATAATACTCTTAGGCGACTTCAACTCTCACTATGAAGAGAATATAATATTCAAAAGAAAAAGAAAACATAATGATACAGATGGAGAGACAGGCATAAACCATATACTTAATACGATAGAGTATAAAGAGCCTGTATCTTCTGTTAGAGTTGATAGAGGAGACTTCTATAACCTATGGTATGACACAAAAGCAGAAGAACGATACTCTTATATTTACAGAGGAAAAAAAGAGGCTCTCGATAACATACTGATCTCCTCTTCATTAGTAGAGAAAAATAACATCTATTATAAAGCAGCCTCGATAACTGCTTATAAACCTACATATTTATTTAAAGGCAAAAGAGTCTACCGATGGCAAACAACAAGAAAAAAACCTCGTAGGCATAAAGGTAAAGGTTATTCAGACCACTTAGCTGTTATAGCAGAGTTTGTTGTGGAGTAAGACACCAACTAATCGCTGTTTTACCCTTCATCTTTAAATAATCATTAGTCTGAGAAAAAGGTTTTGAACCAAAAAAACCTCTATAAGCGGAGAGAGGGGATGGATGTACAGACTTCAGAACCAAATGCTTTTCACTATCAATCAGTTCTACTTTCTTGTGAGATGCTGATCCCCATAAAACAAATACAATATTTTTGTACTGATCAGAAAGCTTTTTAATTATCGAGTCAGTCAATATTTCCCAACCTTTACCTCTATGCGAATTTGCCTCAGCTTCTATTACAGTTAATACTGTATTTATTAGTAAAACTCCTTGCTTAGCCCAAGAAGTCAAATCTCCGTTTGCAGGTGTCTCACAATTCATATCGTCAATTAACTCTTTGTAAATATTTTTTAATGATGGAGGTACTTTAGATAAAGGAGAGACAGAAAAAGCAAGACCATTAGCCTGTTTGGCTCCATGGTACGGATCTTGTCCTATAATTACAACTTTTACTTCACTTGGGAGTAGTAAATTAAAAGCTCTAAATATGTTTTCATACTTTGGATAAATTGTTTTACTCTTGTACTCAAGTTCAACAAACTCATTAAGTTTAGTATAATACTCTTTTTCCAATTCAGACTTTAGAAACTCTGACCATACATTATTTAATTTCATTGTAATCCTAATTTTTGTAAGTA
>JAYEHI010000159.1:0-10562 GCA_034659455.1 Campylobacterota bacterium
ATAAAAGAGAGCCCGAGTGTAAGTGGTACAAACAGCCAGTGATATAGAGCAGTGAGTGCAAACTGAGCACGCGACCAATCGACTAAATTTTCTTCCATAATTATCTATTTCCTTGTGTTAAATTTTGCAGTACATGAGTTGATCTCTCTTCATCCGTACTAAAGTTTGTTTTTAAAAAGTTGGGAAAGAAAAAAAGCTTCATTATCAAAATAAATACGATAAATTTAAATGCTATAATCTTCCATAAAATTTTACCCGTCGTCATGTTTCTAAAACCATCTATATATATAAATACAAAATGTCTTAAATGCCTCAAAGGAGTTTCAAGTGTCATATCTACTCTCCTTAAAATATGGTGTATCTAAAGTGTGTGAAACTTAAAATACTCTCCATATCCTTTATAACTCTCTCCATAATCTCACCCTCTCTGCTCCCAGCAAAGAGTCTTGCCATAAAGTAACCATTTGAGAGCCCTATGACAACCTTGCCGCTACTCTTCTCATACACTGCGATGCTTAGGGGCATCTTATTTGCCATAAACTTACTCTCATCAGCACTCAGCATCTCTCCTGAGAGTTCGCCGTTACAAAACTTGATGATTTTCACCTTGCCAACATCCTCTCCTCCATGTGCTAAAACCTCCGCTTGCTGGTCGATAGTGCTTGTTACATGCCAACCCTTTTGTGCGTTTATTCTCTTCTCTATGAGCTCCACGGTTGAGTCAAAACTATATGAAGACTTCACTTCCTTAAAAAACATAGTAGGTGCTGCCACTTTAAACGCCGTTCCTAATACAAAAACACTCGCTACAAAACCTAAAGCGATACCTATTAATAGTGATAACTTACTATTCATCATCCCTCCTCCGAAACACAAATTTGTTGAGCTCTACAAGCTCTAAATGTTTTATAGGCTACAAAACCTACGACTAAAGTTGTTAAAATAATCAGACCTACCGATAGAGTGTAAGTAAAAAGATTATGAAATACCATCTCAAGCATCAACGTAGCAATAGAGATAGAAGCGAGTGGGAAAGTGTATGCCCACCAAGAGATGAAGAACTCCTTTGTGTCATACATCTTTATCATAAAGAGCAAAAGTAGGAGTGTTATAAGAGCGATGGAGTACAAAAACATACTCAACATGTCAATGCTTCCAGCCGTAATCCTAAAGTAACTCACAAAAGCAACTGCAGGTGGTGCTATAAAGATAAAGAAAGTTGGTATAAACTTCTTCGCCAACTGATGGTGAAAAATGATTCTATTCATCGTGATGGTAAAGAGCACTATCCAAAAAAAGAGCCCAAGTGAGAAGAAAAAAAGCGATAGATAGATGGGTGCTGCATCAACCCCAATGATAGGCACAAGTACGTTACCAACTATGGGAATAAACCAAGCAGGATTACTGTGAACGACTTTTAAGTCATTGTGTATCCAGTACCTCAGTATGATGAGAGTAAACATCAACTGCAAAGGCATTCCAATATACCACAGTAGTATTGAGTGAAGCGGATTATAATCATAAAAAGCTATGCTTAGTAGCAAAAAACTAATAGATATAGCCGCCATAAACGAACTCTTCACAGGGTGATAAAACTCTTTTTTCACTGCCTCAAAATAGATGGCTATCTTAAACATATAAGCTGTAAATATCACTAAAAAAAGTGCCGTATCTGCAAACAGAACAGCCTTATAAACCCAATAAGGCATACCTATAATATGATAAGCCTTTGCGAGCATAATGGCAAAACCAGATAGCCCCATAATGACTGCAAAGAGCTGTATAGGCATATGCTGCAGTGTTCTTACTTTAAACTCCATATCCTCTCCTTTAATCCTCTCTATACTGAACGCGAATCGCTTTTTTGTTCACAAGTGCGTCAGCTATTTTTTTTCTAGCAGACTCAACGAGTCTCGCAAAGGTTGTTCGCGAAATCTCCATTCTATCTGCAGACTCTTGTTGATAGAATCCTTCATTGTCAGCTAAGCGTAGAGCTTCCATCTCATCTTCAAAAATGACAACTCTCTCTAACTCGCTTTTATCATAACCACAAGGCTTGAAACAAACACCACTATGGTCCTCTTCAATATTACGAACTATCCTCTTTCTCCCACTCATACAATCCCCCTTTATGCACATATGACCAAGATTATAACGAACATATGTGCATAATGTCAAGATATTTATAATTATATTAAGTATATCTTATTTAAAAAGTGCTTTATTAATAAAGAGAAAAAGTTAAAGGAGAAATTAAACTTCCAAAAGGAAGCTTAAAATGGATAAAGTTTAAAAATTATCTATTATAGTCTTGCGTAATTAACACTTAAGCAAGCATCGTGTGAAGCTAGTTCACTTAGTGTTGTATCATCAACACTATTATCAACCAAAATAACCGCTAAAGCTTGCGACTTATCGTTTCTAGCAAGTGAAAAATCTGCAATATTTACATTGTGTTTTGCAAGTGTCGTACCAATACTTCCTATAACACCAGGTACGTCACTGTTCTTAAAGAGTACCATGTCACCTTTTAAAGCAACTTCTATGTCAAAACCATCAATCGCTACGATACGTTTCACACCATCGTCAAAAATAGTTGCAGAGATAGTTGTAACACTCTGAGCAGTAGTTAGCTTCACAGTAATTAAATTTTTAAACACTTTTGAATCGGCTAATGCCTCAGAAGAGATATCGATACCTTTCTCTTTAGCTACAAACTCCGCATTTACATAGTTAATTGTGTCACCACTATTTTGACTCATAGCACCAACTGCAACAAAAGTTGATAGAGAGTCTACATACTTGCCTATATCCCCCTGACCACTCACCTTAATTGAAACTATTTGAGACTTATTAAGCTGAGACGCTAAGAAGCCAATTTTTTGTCCCATTTCTAAAAATGGTTTAACAAATGGTGGAATTTTACTCTCATCGATTGGTAAGTTCATTGCATGAGCAAATGAGATTCCTTTCGCTGCGGCAATCGCATTTTCAGCCGCTTGAGTTCCAATGTTATACTGAGACTCAAATGTATTAGCGCCTAAGTGAGGGGAAACTGTAACGTTATCAAGATCTAGCAGTGGATGATCCGTCGCCGGTTCTTTATTGAAAACATCTATACCTGCAAAACGAATTTTTCCATTTGTTAGATTGTTGTAAAGTGCCTCTTCATTATAGAGTCCACCACGAGCACAGTTGATTACTACTACTCCATCTTTCATCTTAGCGAATTCAGGCTCATCTATCATACCAATAGTCTCTTGGTTTTTAGGAGTATGTATAGTGATGATATCACAAGCTAAAATATCTTCAAAATTTTTGGTGTAAGTCATATCCAAGTCTGTAACCTTAGATGGATGAATATAGGGATCAAAAGCAATAATATCCATTTCAAAAGATTTTGCACGTTTTGCTACACGACTCCCGATATTACCAAAACCGATAACACCAAGTTTTTTTCCTTTCATCTCGTGACCGTACCATTTCTCGCGTTTCCAAACTCTCTGATTTTTTAAATGATCATGAGAGTATGGAAACATTCTCATACAAGAGAGCATATGTGCCATTGTAAGCTCAACTGCAGCGATAGTGTTAGCGGTAGGAACATTCATAACTATAATACCCTCTTTAGAACATCCAGGAATATCTACATTATCAACACCTACACCGGCACGAACAACTGCTTTTAAATTTGTAGCATGCTCTATAAAAAAATCATCAACATCCGTAGAACTTCTCGTAATAGCCACATCAGCCTTAGGAATAATCTCTTTTATAAGTTTATCTTTTGGTTCATCTGCAGCTAAAATAAAGTTAATGTTTTCATCATTCTCAAGCATTTTAAGACCAGCTTCGTGAATATGGTCACATACTACTACTGTGTATTTGTTCATTTTTTATAATCCTCTTTATACGGCTCAACTGTTGCCGAAATTTTATAGTTTTTTAATACTTTTACCAAGTTTTTTAATTTACCAACATTTTGTGAATAAATAAATAAATCTACATTTGACTTATCTTTTTTAAGATAGTATTTAAGTTTATGATTTTTAAGTTCCTCTTTCAAACAGAAAAGTTGATAGGGGTCTAAAAGTTTTGCTGATAATTTATATGTTATAGTTTTAGTTATTTTTTCTTGTAAGTTAACTTTTATATAGACTTCATTTACTGGATATGAATAGCCTAAGCGCTCTGATTCACTAAAACTATTTAACCAAACTTTCTCTGGTTTTACATCTTCTGTTTTGGACTCTATAGTTAAAGGTTCGCTCTCTAAATAGACTTCAGAAGAGTTAATTGATATAAGGAAAAAGAGAATAAAAATAGCCACTCCAACTGCTATGAGAGGAGTAAGCCATTTTAAAATCTTATGCATTTACAAGTGTTTACTTGAATTTGTCTTTTATTAAATCACCTAAAGAGTGTGATTCATTATCATTAATCTCTTCAAGCATAGCTTGATTTTTAATGTAGTCTAATTTTTTAACAGATAAACGGATACGATCACGTTTTGTATCGATGTTAGCGATAGCGGCTTCAATCTCTTGCCCAGCTTCTAACTCTTCTTTTGTCAGCGGAGCTAAATCTTCATCACGGATAAGTGCGTCAACACCATCTTCCAAAGAAACGAATACACCGAAATCTTTGATATCACGGATAGTACCAGTTACAACCGAGTTAACTTTATTAGTCGTTGCAAATTTGTCTATTGGTGACTCTAAAAGAGTTTTGCGGTTTAGAGATATTTTTTGATCTTCAGAGTTAATTTTAGCTATTTTAACTTCAACTTCTTCACCTGATTTAAGAGTCTCTTTAGCTTTAGTATTCTTATCCCAAGAGATATCTTGGTTATGTAAAAGGCCCTCAACACCAGCGATACGCACAAATGCACCAAAGTCAGTAAGAGAAGTAATAGTACCTGTTACAACATCACCTTCATTGTAGTTCTTTAAGAACTCATCAAATGGTTTTGGTAGAAGTCTCTTAAGTGATACACGAAGCTTGTGAGTTTTAGAGTTAATCTCAATAACTTCAACATCAATCTCTTCACCAACAGTTAAGTAGTCGTTAGGGTTTTTAACATTTTTGTTCCAGCTAATTTCTGAAATATGTAAAAAACCTTCTATGTCATTTCCAAGATCAACAAATACACCATAAGCTTCAATGTTTGAAACAGTTACAGTGATAGTATCACCTTCATCTAATTCAGTCTCAACTTCAGCCCATGGATCTGCCATAACCGCTTTGATTGAAAGTGATAAGTGACGTTTGTCTTTATCGTAAGATATAGCCTTAACTGTTACAACATCACCCTCTTTATAAAGTTTAGAAGGGTTTACTGGACCTTTGTAAGAGATTTCATTATAATGAACAAGACCATCAACACCGCCAACATCCACAAACATACCGTAGCTAGTGATTTTCTTGATAGTACCCTCAACAACAACATCTTCCGCCATTAATTGATCGATAATCTCTTTCTTTTTCTTTCTTTCTTCGTTGAATAGTTTTCTACGAGAAACTACGATTGAGTTCTCTGCAGCGTCAACTTTAACAACCTGTGCTTTGATCTTACGACCAACTACTTCATCGCTCTCTTTAAATGCCGCAAGTGAACGAGGCATGAAGAAAGAGACTGCATCAGCTTCTACTACATAGCCACCACGGTTTTTCTTAGTAATAATACCTTCTATGATTACTTCTTCAAAATCCTCTTTGTGTGCATCGATAAACTCAATAGTTTTCTCTTGCTCTAAAACTTTTTTATAAGAAATCTTAGGACGCTCGTTATAGTAACCCATCTGCATTACTTTAATCTTATCGCCATTACCAAACTTAAGTTCGCCATTTTCGTCACGAATTTCGTCAAGGCTTAAAATACCCTCTAACTTATCGCCAACACCTACTAGTGCTCTGTTGTCTTCCATCTGGAGTTCAACTATTTCGCCTTCTACAATACGACTTGTTTCTTGCTTCTTTTCACTCTCTGCAAACATCGCTGCAAAATTTTCTTCTTCTTCAAATGATTCGTTATCGAACGCCATTACCTATCCTCTGTTACATAAAAATTGTCGTGATTATATCTAAAAAAAGTTTTATTTAGTATTAATTAAAGGAGAGAATGATTAAAAAAGGAAAAAGTGTTAATAACTATAGGGTTATGAAACACTTTTTTTGATTGAGTTTATAACGTTTTGGATAATCCAATCTGGAGTAGAGGCTCCAGCACTTACACCACAAAACTCTTTATCTTTGAACCAGTCATAGTCTATTTCAGTTTCATCTTCTATATGAAAGCTATCACTACACTGCTCTTGTGCTATATTAAAAAGTTGCTTTGTATTGGATGAATTTTTTCCACCAATTATTAACATCACGTCTGCCAGTTCGGCTATATCTCTTACGGCTACCTGATTCTCAAATGTTGCGTTACATATAGTGTTAAAAACACGAACCTCTTTATGCCTAGGAATAAGGTAGTTAGCTATTTCCATGTAGTCTTCAACTTTTCTAGTTGTTTGCGCTATAAGTGCAATTTTTTCACGAAATTTAAGCTTCTGTAACTCTTTTATATCTGTTACAACTATCGCTCCATAAGTCGCATATGATTTCACACCTTTTATCTCAGGATGTTTTTGATCTCCAAAAATAAGTACATCATAACCAGCTTCACTCATCTCTTGTGCGATTTCTTGAGGCTTAGTCACAAAGGGGCATGTAGCATCTACAACATCGACACCTTTTTTTTGTAAAGACTCCAGTTCATCTTTAACTATTCCATGCGTTCTCACTATAACTTTCTCACCGGGTTTAAAAGTTTCAAACTCCTCTACAAGCCCTACTTTAAAATCATTGTCAAGTCTTGCTATCTCTTTAGAGTTGTGAATAAGGGGTCCGTATGTTACGCAATTGCTATTCTCTTCGGCTATCTTAATTGCACGTTTCACACCAAAACAAAAACCATAATTTTCAGCAAGTTCTATTTTCATGATATATCTCTTTAGTTAAATTTTATTTTTGTAATTTTTTCTAATAATTCAAAAAAGTTTGGAAAAGATGTATTAATACAATCTAAATCACTTACTTCCATACCAGATCTTAAACCTGCGATGATGAAACTCATAGCAATTCTATGATCTCCATCGCTATCAACTTGTGCTGATTTTAGTTCACCACCAACTATCTTATAACCATCTTTGTACTCGTCTACTGCAATGTTTGAAGCACGAAGTCCTTCAACAACAGTTGCAATTCGATCTGACTCTTTAACGCGCAGTTCCTCAGCATTTTTCACTATACTTTCACCCTTAGCACATGCCATAGCAATCGAGAGAGCTGGTAGTTCATCTATAAGCCATGCTATATTATCTTCTACCACTATACCATTGAGAGGAGCATACTTCACACTAATATTTCCAATAGGTTCATACTTGTCATTAGTAGTCTCATAAGATATATCTGCACCCATTCTCTCTAGTGCTTTAAAAGCTTCTATTCGTGTTGGATTAAGTGTCACACCCTCAAGCACAACGCTTGACTCAGGTGTAATAGCTGCAGCAACTGCAAAAAAGAAAGCCGAAGATGGATCAGCTGGCACTCTTATGCTCAATGGATTTAACAAACCTTTCATAGGAGAGATCGTAGTTTTAAGTCCTTCTACATTTATATCTGCACCCATCCCTTTTAACATTCTCTCAGTATGATCACGAGAGAGTTCAGGCTCACTATACGTACAAACGCCATCTGCACGTAAAGCTGCAAGTATCATACAAGACTTCACTTGTGCTGAAGCTATTTTACTCTCATAATTAAAAGAGTTAAGAGATGATCCACGTATAGAAAGAGGAGCTAAATCTCCATCTTGGCGACCATCTACATCCGCTCCAATATTTATAAGGGGAGAAGTGACTCTCTTCATTGGACGAGAACGAAGATACTTATCACCTGTTAAGACGAAATGTCCATCTGCCGAACTCAAAAGTCCACAAAAAAGCCGCATTCCCGTTCCAGAGTTTCCACAGTCTAAAACTTCAAAACTCTCTTTAATTCCCTGCGATGATATTTTGATTACTTTTCCATCATCTACAACTTCCGCGCCAAGATTTTTAATAATCTCTAAAGAGTTCATTGTATCCTCAGCTCTTAAAAAATTCTCAACTCTACTTGTTCCATCTGCTAACATAGCAAACATAACACTACGGTGTGAAATAGACTTATCTGAAGCTATCTCACTTATATTTAAAGAAAAAGATGATGAAGGGGAAATAGTTACTTGACTCATCGAAGACCAATTCCTAATTCACTTTGGAGTGCTTTTAAAAGAGTCTCCATTGTTGAAGCGATATCCTCTTCTTCAAGTGTTTTCTCGTGAGACTGCAGTACAAAACGCAGACTTAAACTCATCTTATCCGCTAAAGCTTCATCACTGTACTTATCTACAGGATAAAAACGAACAAGTTCAGTAGTAGCATTTGCTTCAATGACTTTTTTAACTGTTTCATAACTCATATCTTGTGGCATGATAAGACTTAAGTCTCTAAAAGATGCTTGATACTTTGAAGTTTGAACAGCTGACTTGAGTTCGTAAGGTATCTTAGAAAAATCTAGTTCACACATAAACGTAACATCTAGATCATACTCTTTTTCAACATTTGGATGTACTCTAAAAAGTTCACCCACAACTTCACCTGCTATAAGAAGTTCAGCAGATTGATACTCATGAGAAAGAGAGTGTTTTGTTTCACACTGTCTCAACTCTACAGCTCCGATAACATCTGATATTTTCTGTACAAAGAATGCAAAATCGACTTTAGCAGGTTTCCCAGTATTTGAAAGATTTTGTGCTTCTTTGTCTCCACTAAAAATAAAGCTCATGTTGTAAGACTCTTCTCTCATAGGCGTAAATACAGAGCCGATTTCAAAAAGTCTTACACTTGAGTAGCCATTTTTTGTATTTGCAGACGCGGCTTTTAAAAGTCCTGTTAAAAGAGTTGGTCTTAATGTATCTAGTGTCTGAACTATTGGGTTTAGTAGTTCAAGTTGCTCTACAGTAGTTTCAAAACCATAAGAGTTTAAAACTTTTTTCTCATCAAAAACAAAATGAACCGACTCATAAAAACCGCTTTGAGCCCCACGATGTCTAAAGATAGAGCGTTTTTTGTACTCAAAATAGTTATCTTCAAGTCTATTATCTTCCGTAAAAAGAAATGGTTTTGAAGGAATATTGTCTATTCCAACCATTCTTACAATCTCTTCAACAATGTCTTGCTTATTAACTATGTCATGTCGAAACTGTGGAACGCTAATAACAAAATTATCAGTTGAAGACTTGGATGTGTTAAATCCGAGGTTTTTGAGTATATTTGCCACATGAGCCTTATCTATATGGGCACCAATAATTTCATCTATCTCTTGTTTTGTAACGATAACAACTTTTTCTCGATAGGCATTCCCCAACTCTATCATCCCACCAAATGTTGAAGAGTTTGAACTTCCTTCGATAAGATCGATACAGTAAGATAGACCACCATTAAGCTCCGGTTCACTTCCCCGAGATGTTTTATAAAACATTGGGCCTGTTTCTATTTTAGACTCGGACATCTTTTTGCTGATAATATCAGGTGGAATGTAAGAAGCTTCAAGAAGTATCGTTCCCTCTCTCTTTACAACTCGAGATTCATCATTTTGAATCACACCAACAACCGATGCACTTTTATCAGAATGAACATAAGCGAAATTCTCTTCATTTTCACAGAGAGTTACTTTTGCCATATTTTCATCTTCTGTTACAAAAAATTCATGGTTGTAAGCTCTAAGAATCACCCCGGTGCTCTGAGTTACATAGAGTAATATTTTTTCAACATCGCTTTCTCTCTTCTCTTCAATTTGAGCTAATCTTAACTTAACGAGGAGAGGAACATTTAAGTCTTTTAAACTGAGTGCTTTATAACTAAGGTTTACGTCTAAATCCTTATCCGAAACCAGTGAAAGAATTCTACCAATTCCACGCTTTTCGTCATTATCCGTAGTTACATACTCTTTGATTGGTATGTCAAAAGCAGCTGAGAGGTCGCGTGCGACACCTCGTATACTCAAGCAATCTCCCCTATTCGCAGTAAGCTCAATCTCTATTAAGTCATCATTAAAAAACTCGTTTCCATTAACTTCATCGCCTAACTTAAACGACCCTATACTCTCATCAATCTCTAAAATTCCAGTTCCTAAGTCAGGAAGTCCAATTTCACTCGCGGAACAAATCATACCATCAGAGTCTACACCACGAAGCTTTACTGGCTTTATAACAAGACCACTTGGTATTTGTGCTCCAAGAACCGCCACTGCAACATTGAGTCCAGCTCTTACATTTGATGCACCACATACAATCTGTCTTATGCTTGTGCCAATATCTACTTGACACACATTGAGTTTATCTGCGTCAGGGTGTCTCTCACACTCTAAAACTTTACCAAAGATAATTTTTTCAGGAATTCGATACTCTTGAATTCTATCAACTTCTAAACCAATAGCATTAAAAACTTTAGCAATTTCCTCAGTTGATTTTG
>JAYEHI010000160.1:0-2095 GCA_034659455.1 Campylobacterota bacterium
TTAAAAGGGTTATAATGTTTGGATCTGCCGCAAAAATTGAAAAGTTACAAGAAGACCACAAAAGAGAGATAGAAGCTCTTAGGAGTGAAAATGAACAACTTCAAAATCGTATTAACGAGTTAGAGACTCCAGCTTACATTGAAGATACAAAAGAGAAAGAACTAGTTGAAACTCTTTTAAGTAGTTATCAAAATGGGAACAACTTCTTACAAAAAACAGTAGACGACTCTCTAGAGATGCTTCAAGATATCAACACACTCAACACAACAACAACGGAGAAGATGGTTGACGTGGAGAGTGAAACGAGCGGTATTGCAAGTAGTATAGATAAGATTCAGGAGTACACTCATACTCTTGGCGACGACTCCAACTCACTCAACGACAGCGTTATCTCCATCGGGGAGATTATAAATCTCATCAAAGACATTTCAGACCAGACAAACCTACTCGCTCTAAACGCGGCTATTGAAGCGGCGCGCGCGGGTGAGCATGGTCGTGGCTTTGCCGTTGTTGCCGATGAAGTTCGTAAACTTGCGGAACGCACCCAAAAAGCGACAAGCGAAGTTGAGATAAACATCAACTCTCTTAAGCAAAACGCTAACTCAATGATAGAGATAAGCAACACATTTAACGAAGAGACTTCAAAAGTTTCCGACATCTTAAGCGAGTTCAACTCAAGTGTAGAGCTTGTGATGGGTAACTCACAAACCATTAAAGATAAAACGCAATATGTTACAGATGAACTACAGGTAAATGTTGGAAAAATAGATCACATCTTACTGAAAGGGCAGGCGTACGCAGCGATGCTTAATGGTAATTCTGTAAACATTATGGACGAGCATAGTTGTAGATTTGGAAAATGGTATGCAAGTGCGACTAGCACCATCTTAAAAGGAAATTCAAAAGTAAACGATATCACTAAACACCATACAAATGTTCACCAAGGTCTCCAAGAAGCTATTAACTTAAAACAAGACGCTAAACATACTGAGGCATTAGCTCGTATTCAAGATGTAGAAAATTCAAGTGAGACTGCGTTCGTAGACTTGTTTGATATAGTTAAAATATCTCAAAAGTAGAAGAGGAGAACAACTCCTCTTCTTCGTTAGCTAGATAGGTAAAACGCGGATTTTGTCTGAAAGTTTCTCTTTGAGAGTTGATTCTATCGCATAAAGAGTTCCTGTTGAGCTTGAAGCACAACCATCACATGCACCTAAGTAACGGATATAGATATCTATAAACTCATCAGCAGTTTTGATATCAATAATCTCCACATTTCCACCATCCATGATAAGGAACTGACGTACACTCTCATCGATAACAGCGTCAACAGCTTTAATCTGCTGAACAAGTGTCATCTCTTCAAAGTTTCCACCACCTGCAGCCATTGCATCAGCAGCAGCTTTCATCTTCTCTTGTTCCATCTCAGCTCTTGTATCCGCTAAAATATCTACTAAGTAGTAGTCCATAGCTTCGTGTCCACCAGGTTTGATACAAGATTTACAAAAACCACCAGCTTTTGTGTAGTCTGTAATCTCTTCAACTGTTTTAAGGTCATTTAACTTGATAACCTCTTGAAGTGTACCAAGTGAAACGCGAGCACACTCACAAACGATGATTTCAGTCTCAAAACTATCTGCATCTACACCTTTGTAAAGTCCAGCAGCTTTTTTGATAACGTCATAAGCCATAACTGAACAGTGCATTTTTTGAGGTGGAACTGCTGGCGTTTCAGGATCGTCACGAAGAGCAAGCTCAACGTCAATGTTTGTGATTTTAACAGCCTCGTCAACTGTTTTACCGATACATAGCTCAGTCATAACATCAGAAGATGCGATAGCTGTACCACAACCAAAAGATTTAAATTTAGAATCTATAATTTTGTCATCTTTAGGATCAATTTCCCAGTAAAGACGTACTGCATCACCACAAGACTCTGCACCAAAATCTGCAACTATAAGTTGGTTACCACGTTCCTCAGCCTCTGCTTCAAAGATTTCACCTTGATAGCGAGGGTTGTTCATTAATGTTGTTACTTTATTAGAATATGCGTCCCATAAAGAATCGCCTAATATATCTGACTTAGCCATAATAT
>JAYEHI010000161.1:0-10442 GCA_034659455.1 Campylobacterota bacterium
TAAAAAGCTTTTCATCTCTAAACTCAAATCTATTTCCTCCACCATGAAGACCCTCATCCCTAAGCCATGTAAGCTCTTCAAATGCTTTATCTTCTCCCATGGAGCTACTAAGTTGGTTGAGTTTCATGACAAGTCTACTCTGCAGGTTGCTTACAAGAGCATATGCTTGTTGTGCTTTCTCTGATTGTGCTAAAATTAGTGGCATTAAGATTCCCTTTCATGATATTAATAATGATTTTATCATAACTTTAATATGATTTGTGGAATAATTAGTTTAAATGTATGTAAAGGTATCAATTGCTTCTCAAGTTTTTCGAAAATATTGGTGATAAAACAATCAACTCAATACTCTCTATATATGAAGTTGTAAGGTTTACTATTATCTGTATAGTTCATATATTTAATCCAAAAAGTTATAACCCTGCAATGAAGATGGTACTTGTAAAACAGATCTATTTTACAGCAGTTACTATTGTTCCTCTTTTTATTGTATTGGCTATTTTGTTTGGTTCTATCATCATTGGTGTGGTTATTTATCTCGCAACAGAGTACTCCTTACAGAGTGAGATAGGCTCTATCATCGTTACTTTTGCTATAGATGAGTTCTCTCCTTTTTTTACAGCACTTTTGATTTCTCTTCGCTCAGGTGCAGCAGTAAACACTGAGATATCTGTTATGAATGTAAACAAGGAACTACGTACTTTAAGAGCGTATAAAATAGACCTGATTGATTATCTATTTTTACCACGTATTATCGCTGGTGTGATTAGTGTAGTCTCTTTATCCATCCTTTTCTCAGTTATTATGCTTAGCAGTGGGTTTTTGTTTACATTTTTTTATATGAATATGGATTTTCATACTTATACATATATTCTTGTAAACGCCATAGAGATTCAAGATATCGTTACACTTCTTCTAAAGGGGATAGCTTTTGGTTTTGTTATCATGCTAATTCCTATTTATAGTGGGTTAAAGACGCAACATAGTTATACAGCTATACCAATTTCAGTTTTAAATGGAATGGTTATGCTCTTTATAGCAATCTTTTTTATTGAGGTGTTATCATTACTAATTCAATCGATTTAAGACTTTTTACTACAAAAGAAGAGATTGAACTCTTCATGAAAAACGAAGAGGAACACTCGCTTATATCAAGTGAACTTCCTCTTATATATAATCTAAACATCTTAGAAAATATCGCTATAATAAAAGAAGTACATGAAAATATGAACACGAAACAAGCACAAATAGTTGCACAAGAATCACTAGATAGAATCTCCTTACCTCACATAGGTTTTAAAAGATCTAATGAGTGCTCAATAATGGAACTCTTTTATGTGATGGTAATACGTGCATGTATGAGTAAGGAGAGTAGGATTATTATTCAAACACCAGAAAAGTTGATAGGTAACTTGAAAAATATTCATGTAGCATTAGAAAAAATCACTCTTTTAGACTTTAAAAAAGAGATTTTGATAGTAGACACGATAGACAATAAAAACTTTTATAAAGGAAGCTTATGCAATATAGTAGAATAAAGATTGCAGTTGGAGTCTTTGTCATAGCCTTAGTCGGAGTTATAGTGAGTTCTTTTTATTTTTTACTTCAAGAGAAAGGTTTTTTTGATAAAAGATACATCTACAACTTTAACATAGAGAGTGCAGAGTTCTTTAGTGTTGGTATGCCTTTGAAGTATTCAGGTTTTGATGTAGGTGTTATAGACAATATCGCCCTTAGAGATGATGGTTCTGTAAACATCCTATTTTCAGTAGATGAAGAGAATAAAAAGTGGATTAGAGAAGAGAGCTTTTTAACCATCAAAAAACCCCTTATAGGCTCCGCATACATAGTAATAGATACGAATCTTACAAAGTCACCTTTAGCAGAGGGATCTGCCCTTAAAATAGTTCAGAGTGACGATATTAATGACATGATAGCAAGACTTGAACCTGTAGTGAAAAAAATAATTAAAATAATTGACAACATAGATCTCATCACTACTTACATCTCGAGTGAAGATTCTGATTTTGTACAGATACTCTCAAATCTAAATGACTTTACAAAAAATCTCTCTCAAAGCGACTCTCTTCTGACAACGGTTACAGGCGATAAAGAAGCGACAAAAAGTCTGGTCAATGCCATTGAAGAGTTTAACAAAAGTATGAAAGAGGTGCAAAACATCACTCAAGACGTAAGTAAAATGAGTGGCAGTTTTGATACCGATATCATAAAACCGATTTCAAGTTCCGCAAAAGAGCTGGATGCTATTATGAAAGATGTCAAGGCTAAGTTAGAAGCGATAAATGGCACGGTAAACTCCATAGGAAGCTATGAGCAAGATCTTGTTGATGTAAAGGAGCAGATCTCTGTTACTCTTGAGAAATCAGATCAGCTTATGGATAAAATCGATACCATTATCAGTGAAGATAGTGGAGAGGGAGTACTCTTACCATGATAAAAATAGCCTTACTAATCAGCACTGTTTTTCTTTTCTCTTCTTGTTCATTTGGAAAAAAACCAAATGCTTGGGAGAGTAGAAGTAGTAATAATGTGAAAATCTACACAGACGCATATTTAAGTTCTAATGATCTCATAGCCAGAAGTAGTCTAAGCAAAGCAATTAAAAATGCTAAACAGAGTGATGATTTAAGCTCTTTGGCCACAATATACTTGGGAGAGTGCGCACTAAACATCAGTGTTGGGATTGAGAATGAATGTAGTAAATATGCTAATTTGCAAGATTTAGTACAGAGCGACTCACTCGACGCATACTACAGTCTCATAAGAAAAAAAATAGTAAAAAAGCAACTCGTGTATCTTCCCAAACACTATAGAGCTTTTGCTACTTCATATCTAAAAAAAGATTACAAAAAAGCGATAGAAGAACTTTTAGCCATAGAGCAAACAAGTTCCGCACTTGTATGTGCCGCTCTAATTAAAGATGAGTTAAATAGATCTTCAAGAGAAGCGGTTATGAAAAGAGCTTCTGTTTATGGATACAAAAGAGCTATCATTTTTTGGCTCAAAGAGATGCAGATGCATAGCAAAAGTAGCACTGAAATTTCAAAAATAGAGAGAAAGGTAGCAATCTTAACTAGTAAAGAGTAGCTTACTCTGTATAAAACTTATAGTGAAGTGTCTTGTCATTTTTTGCTTGATACATTGCTTCATCGGCATACTTTAAAAGTTTGTCGGCATCAGTGGCATGATGAGGATATACGCTTATCCCAATACTCGCTGAGATAAGGAGTTTATGTTTCTTTATATTGATGGTTTCATCAAGAGAAGAGATTATTTTTTTTGCTAATATTGCCGCATCGTCTGTTAGTTTTAAATTTTGCATGAGTATGACAAATTCGTCACCACCTATGCGTGCGAGAGTGTCCTCTTCTCGAATGATAGAGGCTAGTCTTGAAGATACAGTCTGAAGTACTTTGTCCCCTACTAAATGACCATATGTATCGTTTATAGGTTTAAATTTGTTTAAGTCGATAAACATAAGGGCAAAAGATTTTCTGTTTCTATGTGAAGTTAGGATAGATTGTTGTAGTCTATCATTAAAAAGTGCTCTATTGGGGAGCATTGTTAGTATGTCGTGATTTGCTTTGTAGTGAAGTATATTTTTCTCTTCTAGGAGTTCTAATTCGCGTTTTTTCTCTTTTGTGATATCTTTAATGAGAGCGTGAATTATCTGCTTGTGGGAAATCATGATAGCGCTAAGAGTGATGCTTAGCCATATCTCTTCATCATCTATGTTTTTAAAAGGTCTCTGGAAGTTTGTCGCTTGACTTGTCTCTTCTTCTCTTTGGAAACAAAGAAGATCTTTCTCTTCAAGTATTGGTGACATTATTGATGCTGGCTTTCCTAAAAGTTGATTTTTTTCATCAAACTCAAGTATTTTTAAAATGGCCTCATTAGACTCTATAATGACCTTATCTTCTATAATAATAATTCCATCTGATGCTTTTTCAAAAAGAACCTTAAACGCTCTGTTTTGATCCTCCACTTCTTTTTCTAAACCAATATGTAGCTCCAAACGGCTTTTCCCATTGATATAAATAGCCAAAGAAATTAGAAATAAAACAATAAAAGCGAGGATGTTTAGCAAGATATATTCATGTGTTAAGTTTTTTAAATAATCACTCTCTATGTAGGAGATTAGATAGGCTACTGTTGCATTTTCTTTAATGTTTTTGATTGGTATAAAAGATAAAACTCTTCCGGAGTCTTCGAGTGAAAAAGAACCTCCGTGCTCAATGTTCTTATAAATCTCTTTTTTTAGTTTATGATTTAAATCAACTTCCAAAAAATCGATTCTATGATTCGCACCATGGTCATGTGCATCGTGTGAAAAATCTTCATGCTCCATGCTTTGTGTGTAGTGAACCATATCCTTCATTTTCCAAATATTGCTTGTAAAAATGTTTTTGTTGATAATAAAGTGAGCTTCAGTATTGTATAAGTTCATCATATGCTCACGTAAAATTTCTGAAGAGAAAGCGATATCAACGCTTCCTAAATACTCACCCCTGTAGAATAAAGGATAGACATTTCTAAAGGCATGCATTATTTTTCCCTCTTCTAAGCCTCTAATATTTTCTCTGTTTTCATTGACATACTTAAAACTATAACGAACCTTAGAGAGGTCGTCATTAAATCTATTTGGCTTATGAACCCTAAGAAAAGTTTTGTTATTTTCAAAGGAGAAGAGAGTGATTATTACACCAACTTCTTTTAAACTCTCAAAATGTGGTTTGACAATGGTATAGAGCTTCTGGCGAAGCGGAATTAGTGCTTCGTCGTTATCTGCATGTTTGGCTTTGTAGAGTAGCTCTAGCACCTCTTTTGTATTGAAAACCGTGTTGTTTATAGTGTCGGAAATGACTTCCATTCTATGCATACTGACTTTGTAGGTGTTGTTAAGATTTTTTATCTCTTGAGATAAAACCGTCTCTTTACGATGCTCCCTGTTTTGTGAGCTAAACAATAGGATGATGGCAAAAAGGGAGAGAAAGCTTGAAATTATAATCACTCTAAATAGAAGGAGGGAATCGATGTTTTTAAAATAATTGAGATTAATATAATTATACTACATTAAAAAATCTAATACAGCACTTAATCAAGAGGATTCATACTGATAGGGTAAGAACTATTTAGTAAAGATAAGGTAAAATTTACTTATGAATAATCAAGAATACATAAATGCGATAGAAAAACTAAACCTATGGTCAAGACACTATTATGTTTTGGACGATCCAATAACAACTGATGAAGTATATGATAAGTTATATCATAAGGTTGTAGAGTATGAAGAGGAGAATCCATCAGAATTACTACATAGCTCTCCAACGCAAAGAGTAGGAGACGTAGTGAGTGAAGGCTTCACAAAAGAGCCACATCTCTCTCGTATGTGGTCCTTAGAAGATATCTTTGATAGTGAGGGGCTAGAGAAATGGTTGACAAAGACTTATAAGCTTGATAAAAACATCACTTTTTACTGTGAGCCAAAGTATGATGGGGCATCTTTGAACCTTGTCTATGAAAAAGGAAAGCTAGTTCATGGAATCACTCGTGGTGATGGAACTATCGGTGAGCTTATCACTCAAAATATTAAGACTATAAAATCTATTCCTTTAGAGATAGAGCATAAAGATACTATAGAGATTCGTGGTGAAGTTGTGATATTTAAAGATGAGTTCGAGAGGATAAACAAGTCGCGTTTACAAGAGGGTGAAGCTATTTTTTCAAATCCAAGAAACGCCGCGGCGGGAAGTCTTCGTCAA
Source organism: Campylobacterota bacterium (assembly GCA_034659455.1). Classification (GTDB taxonomy): domain Bacteria; phylum Campylobacterota; class Campylobacteria; order Campylobacterales; family Sulfurimonadaceae; genus Sulfurimonas. The sequence goes on from JAYEHI010000161.1 coordinate 5,784, forward strand.
TTAGATTCTAGTATAACGGCAGGAAGAAACTTAGTCTTTTTACCTTATGGTGTTGGTGTTGATTCGTTAGAGCAAAAACAGTTACATAAAAAGATGGAATATATCTATACTTTAGGGTTTAGAAAACCACCAGAACATGCTGTATGTAAAGATTTTACAGAGATAGAGTCTATATATAAACAGATGGTACATGATAGGGAATCCTACTCTATGATGCTTGATGGTATGGTTATAAAAGTAGATGAGATAGCCGCGCAGATAGATATGGGCTATACCGTGAAAGTACCGCGTTTTTCGGTCGCTTATAAGTTCCCAGCAGTAGAGAAGATAACCACTCTTAAAGATATCATCTTACAAGTTGGAAGAACGGGTGCTGTAACGCCAGTAGCCATTGTAGAACCTACTAATATAGATGGAGCAGTAGTGGAGAGAGCAACACTCCACAACTTTGATGAGATAGATAGAAAAGACCTCAGACTCGGAGACAGTGTCATCATACTCAGAAGTGGTGATGTGATACCAAAAATCGTAAAAGTTCTTACTCATGAACGTAGTGGTGATGAGGTAGAATACACCCGCCCAACAGCTTGTCCAGTCTGCTCTAGCGAGCTCCTTGATGAAGGTGTACTTTTAAAGTGTCAAAACCTAGAGTGTGATGCAAGAGTTGTAAACTCCATCATGTACTTTGCTTCAAAACCTTGTCTGAACATAGATGGTCTTGGGGTGAAGATAGTCGAGGCTCTTTTTACAAGTGGACTTGTAAAGAGTGTAGTAGATTTGTTTGACCTAAACTTAGAGCAGCTTTTAGAGCTAGAGGGTTTTAAAGAGAAAAAATCCCAAAACCTACTCAATGCACTACAAAACGCCAAAGGAAGTGACTACTGGCGTTTTATCAACTCTCTTGGCATTGAACACATAGGAGAGGTTGCATCGAAGACGTTAGCGGATAGTTTTGGCTTTGATTTTGTAAATGCCACGAAAGAGCAAATAGTGGAGTGTGAGGGCATAGGCGAAGAGATGGCGGAGTCTCTACTAGAGTTTGTAAGAGTAAACCGTGAGACCATCGCTAAACTTCAGAGTATATTAGAACCGCTTGAACCTCTCAAGCGCGAAGAAGCACAAGATAACCCCTTTAAAGGCAAAACAGCCGTTCTCACCGGAACTATGAGTGAGTCTCGCGGAGCTATAAAAGAGATGCTAGAGTCTTTAGGGGCTAAAGTGAGTGGAAGTGTGAGTAAAAAAACGGACTTTTTGATTTACGGTGAAGATGCTGGTAGCAAGTACGATAAGGCTGAGAAGTTGGGTGTAAAGACTTTGACTGAGGGTGAGATGAGAGAACTTGTTTAAAAAGGAAAACAGATGATAAATTTTAAAGTAAACGAAAATATAGAGAGTGAATCCGAAGTGGAGGAGGCATACGACTACATGAATGAAGAGCCTTTTGAAGAGGAGCAGTATGAGTATGAAGAGGATGAGATAGATTACTGTGATTAGGCTAGATAACTACCTCGTTCAAAAAGAGTTTGTCGATAGCAGAAACAAAGCGCAAACCATCATAAAAGAGGGTTTAGTCTCTATAAACTCTCAGCCCATAAAAAAGACTTCTTATAAAGTGGAAGAGGGGGATGAGGTGAGTGTTGCGGAGTACAAACAGTACGTCTCTCGCGCGGCTCACAAACTTTTAGAGTTTTTAGAAGAGCTCGATTTAGACGTTAGCGCTAAAGTAGCCTTGGACATTGGCTCCTCTACAGGTGGGTTTACTCAGGTTCTTCTTGAGAGAGGAGTAAAAGAGGTAAGCGCAGTTGATGTTGGGAGTGAGCAGCTTCATAAGTCCATAAGAGAAGATGAGAGAGTTCACGTTTACGAGTCTTGCGACATAAGAGAGTTTGAGTCGGGCAAAGAGTTCACTCTCGTTGTAAGCGACGTGGCGTTTATATCGCTCTTGCATATCCTCGAAGATATCGATAGGTTGGCGACAAAAGATATAATCTTACTTTTTAAACCACAGTTTGAAGTGGGTCGTGAAGTTAAACGCGATAAAAATGGGGTAGTTCAAGACAAAAAAGCTATAGCAAATGCCATGCAGAAGTTTGAAGATGCTTGTAGTTTAAAAGAGTGGTGTTTAGTACAGAAATCTCCATCAATACTTACAGGAAAAGAGGGTAATTTAGAGTACTGTTACTACTTTAAAAAGTAAAAGAGTAAAAATATTTCAATATGACATATAATTTTAATAATCAAGAATTTACTGATAAAGTATATAAAAATACAAAGGTTGAGAATAATGGCTGAAATACTCCTTTATAAAACACCAAATAAAGATATAAAACTTGAAGTACTCATAGAAAATGAAACTATATGGCTCAACCAAAAACAACTATGTGAACTATTTGGTAGAGATAAATCTGTAATCTCAAGACATATAAAAAATATACTCAAAGAAAACGAACTTGATGAAAATGCAACTGTTGCAAAAAATGCAACGGTTCAAAAAGAGGGTAATAGAGAAGTTGTAAGAGATGTTGAATTTTATAACCTTGATATGATTATATCAGTTGGCTATAGAGTAAACTCTTCAAAAGCGACACAGTTTCGTATCTGGGCAACAAGTATTTTAAAAGAGTACATCATCAAAGGCTTTGCCATGGATGATGATAGACTTAAAAATGGTCAACACTTTGGAAAAGACTACTTTAAAGAGCTTCTTGAGCATGTTCGTTCTATTAGGGCAAGTGAAAGACGAATTTATCAGCAGATAACCGATATATTTGCTGAGTGTAGTATTGACTATGATAAAAACTCTCAAACTACAAAAGATTTTTATGCTACTGTTCAAAATAAATTTCACTTTGCTATAAGTGGACAAACATCTGCAGAGATAATTTATAAACAAGCTGATGCTAGAAAACCATTCATGGGCTTACAAACTTGGAAAAACTCACCAGATGGAAGAGTTTTAAAATCTGATTCTGTAATAGCAAAAAACTATTTAAGTGAAGAAAATATAAAAGATTTAGAAAGTGCAATAAGTGGATATTTTGATTATATTGAAAGAATCATCAAAAATCATACAACTTTTACTATGGAAAGTTTATCAAGTTCAGTCAATAAATTTCTTGAATTTAATGAGTATAGAGTACTTGAAAACAATGGTAATATTTCAAGAACTCAAGCCCAACAAAAAGCATTTAGTGAGTATGAAGAGTTCAATAAAACACAAAAAATAGAGTCTGATTTTGATAGAGAAATGAAGAAAATACTGAGTTAAATGACTGCCTTACCTATAAATGAAGTCTTAGATGAACTTCAAAATACTCTGAACACTAACACAACTGTTATCTTACAAGCTCCTCCTGGGGCTGGAAAAAGTACTCGTGTCCCCTTAGCACTTCTTGATTCTCCTTGGCTTGAAGATAAAATCATCATCATGTTAGAGCCTCGTCGTGTTGCTGCTCGTATGGTAGCTACTCAGATGGCAAACCTGCTTGGCGAAGAGCTTGGTAAGAGAGTGGGGTATCAAGTAAAGATGGATAGCATTCACTCAAAAGAGACAAAAATCCTTGTAGTGACCGAGGCTATTTTAGTTCGTATGCTTCAAGCTGATGAAACACTTGAGAGAGTTGGACTTATCATCTTTGATGAGTTTCATGAACGCAGTATCTACAGTGATTTGTCTTTGGCTCTTTCACTGCAAGTTCAAGAGCTACTTCGAGATGATTTAAAACTTCTCATAATGTCTGCAACTTTAAACGCGGAGGGTATCTCAAAACTCTTAGGTGATGTTTCTATCATAACCTCAGAGGGGAAGAGTTACGATGTTGAGAATGTTTATTTGGACATAAAAGTAAGACAACCCGACTACAAAACACTCAACACGCTCATACATAAAACAGTGCTAAACGCCATAAGAAATGATGAGGGTGACATACTTGTTTTCTTGCAAGGTGCAAAAGAGATTGGTTACTTACAAAAGTCTCTAGGTGAGTCGCTCGCTTCAAGTGAAATAGAAGTTTTACCACTCTACTCAGCCCTCTCAAAAAAAGAGCAAGATAGAGCCATTCTCCCCTCAAAAAAAAGAAAAATAATCCTCTCTACAAATATAGCTCAGACCTCTTTAACTATAGAGGGAGTAAGAGTTGTCGTAGATTCTGGGCTTGAAAAACTCTCGCGATATAACCATGCAAACGCCATGAATCATCTTGAGGTGGCGTTTATATCTAAAGACTCTGCAACGCAACGTGCGGGACGAGCTGGGAGGCTGAGTGATGGAAAATGCTATAGACTCTGGCATGAAAATAGGTCGCTTCAAGAGTCGACAAAGCCTGAGATACTTCGCTCAGACCTCACTTCCCTTCTTTTAGATTTAGCTCTGTGGGGAGTTGAGGAGTTTGACGAGCTTTCATGGTTGGACGTACCAAACACGGACGCGCTCGCAAAAACATGGGAACTTCTCAAAGAGTTAGAGATGGTCGATGAGAGTTTTCAGATAACCGCGTTTGGAAAAGAGGCGATAAGCTTAGGAGTCCATCCGCGTTTTGCATATATGATACTCAAATCAGTGAAGATGAGCTACTCCTATGAAGCTTGTCTGCTCTGTGCCATACTGAGTGAGAAAGATATTTTTAAAGGCTCTTCCCGTGATAGTGATATACTCTCGCG
>JAYEHI010000162.1:0-2066 GCA_034659455.1 Campylobacterota bacterium
GATGCCGGGACGATTGTGTATGTTTGACGATGAAGCTTTTAAACAAGACATCTCAAGGCAGTTTGGAGAGTATCAAGATAGTGTTGGCACTATCAACAGACAGTACAATATCGCACCAACATTAAACATAGCTATCTACACAAATACCAGACACTACACTTATGCACACTTTGGGCTTATCCCCTCTTGGGCCTCAAATCGTTCAAGTATGCAGATAAACGCCAGAAGTGAAACGGTTTTTGAGAAGAGTAGTTTCAAAGAGGCTTACAGACAAAGAAGATGCCTCATCCCTCTTAATGGCTACTTTGAGTGGGAAAAAGATGCTGTGAGTAAAAAGAGTAAGCCCTATTTTGTCACCTCAACAACCGGTGAGTATTTTGTGTTTGCAGGTATATATGAGTCATGGTATGACAACAAGTTGGGTAAGACTATACTTACATGTGCACTACTTACGATAGAGCCAAATGAAAAGATAGCATCTCTACATGACCGTATGCCTGTAATCCTAGAGTCACATCAATGGAGCTTATGGCTAGACAACAGAAGTAATTATGCCCAGCTCAATAAGCTCTTTACCCCACTTCCAAGTGAGAGAGTCACATACTACCCTGTAGGGGACTTAGTTAATAGTGTCAAAAACAATAGTGCTGAATGCATCAATGAAAACCTTACGAGGGAACCTCAACAGGGGACACTATTTTAGCTATAATTCAAAAATTACTTTAGGAAAAATAGCCAATGAATAGTACGACAAACGACTCTACAAAACTCTTTGCTCTCAACAAGCCTAAGGGCTATTTGGTCACAAGGTCTGATGATCTTGGTCGAAAAACGGTTTATGACCTTTTACCCGACTGGGTCTTTAATGACCAGTGGATGCCTATAGGACGCCTTGATTTGGATTCTAAGGGTCTATTACTCTTCACTCAAAATGGTCAAATTGGAAATCTTTTAACAAAGCCAGGTGGTTGCATTAAGATATATGATATTTGGGTTAGAGGGCATGTTACTGATGAGCATATTGAACAGGCTCTAAAGGGAGTCAATAGTAAAGATGATCTGCTCAAAGCTCTTGTCGTTGAAAAGATCGGTATAGGTGGCGCGAAAACAAAGCTCCGTGTACAAATCAATGAGGGTAAAAACCGACATATCCGTCGACTTTTTGGGGCGATGAAAGATCCAAAATTTGGAACGCCTTTAAAAGTTCTAGAACTCAAAAGAATCAGTATCGGCAGTTTTGGACTTAACATCGAAAGCGGCAAGTGGCGTTTTTTGTCACTCGAAGAAGAAAAATCTCTACTAAACAATCTTAAGTAAAAGGATACTCACATATGACACAAGAGATAAGCCTAAGTGTAAAACCAGAGTTTGTTAGAAAGTATAAAGAGGGATATCCACTTATATCTAAAGAGTCTATTCTCAACTGGGAGAGTGTTAAAGAAGAAGGCTCTGTAGTTAAGCTCTTTGATGAGAAAGGAAAGTTTATACTCAAAGCTTACCACGGTATACAAAACAAGGGCTATGGTTGGGCACTATCTAAAAACCAAGATGAGAAGATAGACTCTACTTTTTTTGCTAAGAAGATAAAGTCTGCCTTAGAATATCGAAAAGACTTTTTTGATGATGAGAGCACTACGGCGTTTAGAGTACTAAATGGCGAAGGCGATGGACTAGGTGGTTTAACTATAGACTACTTTGATGGTTTTTATCTTCTTACATGGTATAGCTTAGGTATATATGAATTTAAGACAGACATACTAGAAGCACTTAAAGAGAGTGTTGAGTACAGAGGCATATATCAGAAGAAACGCTTTGACTCAAAAGGTAAATACCTTAATGATGAAGATGATTTTATCTGTGGAGACAGAGCCCATGAGCCTATCATAGTCAAAGAAAATGGAACGAACTTTGCGATTTACCTCGATGATGGTGCGATGGTTGGTGTCTTCTTAGACCAAAAAGACGTTAGGAAAACCATTCGAGACAAATATGCTAAAGGCAAGAGTGTTTTCAATGCTTTCTCCTATACAGGTGCCTTTTCTGTTGCAGCTGCACTTGGAGGTTCT
>JAYEHI010000163.1:0-2050 GCA_034659455.1 Campylobacterota bacterium
TTCTCTGTGTTAGTGAAACTATGGAAAGGATAGTGGCGTTTTCAACTTCTAGCTTCTCTTTTTCACTGTAGGATAACAGAAGGTCTAAAAACTCTATCTGAGTACCTCTTAAAAACCCAAAAGAACTGTCTTCAAGGTCATGATATGCAGGACGAATTCCTATAAATCCTATGGGAGAGTCATTTCTGTAACCATAACCAACTGTTGATTTTATAGCTCGATGACTCTCAATAGGGTTGGCTGGAGTTGTGATATTTAGCCTTTTCCCTTGACCTAGAGAGGCTCTATGTTTTGTGAGTGAGTGAAAAAGCTCTAAATACTTTTCTTTTGTCATTTTATTTTTACTAAAAGAGTACTCTAGAAATTCAATTGCTGCTTCTAGCGCATACATCTTTTGTTGTGGTGTGATCTCTTTTAGCTCTAAAAACTCCTCTATTGAAATCTTAGAGTCAACTATTTTTCTCACATAGTCAATGTTTTTATTTGAGATGATTTCTTCATATTTGAGTAGAGTAGTCCGTTTTGAGGGTCTGTAGTTATATGAAGATATGATGTTTTCAGACTTTGCAGCGTGAACAGTCTCAAGAGGAACAACCTCATAGTTAAAATACTCTCGTAGGTGAATGGAAGGACGAGCGGCTTCAATAAACCAGAGCATATTATAAGAGCAGTTTTCTGTAAAAAAGTAGTAGTATGAATGCGTGCCATTAAGCTCCCAAATATGTCGTACCATCCTCCTTACTTCTTCTTCGGTTAAGTCTAAGTCATACTCCCAAATATCTCTCTGCTCAGTGTCACGGTACTCCTTGAGTTTTTCATAATAAGGCAAAAGAGAGTACTTTCCATAGTAACCACCAAAAAGTCCTTTGAGGGCAAAAACAGTAGCATTCTCCGTGTCAGGATTCGCATCTGCCGCATAGTTTATAGCATAGGCTAAGAGTTTTGATTTGTACTTAGAGTTGATGCGTAAAAATGTATGACCAAACATTGATGCGGGGGAGTTGATATGAGCCGATGGGAAGACCAATGTGGCAGATTTTGGGGAAAGTCTTTGAACTATGTTGTCGTAGTCGGTACATGTGACTTCATCAGGAAACTCACTCTCATCTATAGAGAGTTTCTCTTTGAGCCAAGCTTTTCTTGCTGGAAACCTACAGGCAGTTGAATTATCATCAAAACTACGCTCGTTGAAAAGAGCATCAAGCGTAGCTTCTAGTTCATTTTTTGCATTAGTTTTTCCATCTTTAGAGAAGAAAAAGTCCGCATCGTCTATTTCGCTTTTGCCATCAACCATATGAAGTAGAATATGCCAATATCTCTCTTGAGAAAGGTTCAGTTCATCTGAAGCTGTTTTATACTCTTGGAGTGAGGCATGTAAAAAGCTAATGCAAAAAATGAGTAAAAAGAGTGATTTTTGTATGATAGAAATTCCTGTAAGAGTGTGGAGTAAGTGAGGTAAACTAGACGATAATCGTCTAGTTTATTAGTATTATATTGTAGCTATGTTGTCAAGAACATCTGACATTTCAACTTTTTGTGAAGTGTAGATGCTGTTGTAGTTAGCTTGAAGTGATGCAGTAAACGCAGCAGTGTCTTTAACTTCTAAAAGCTCAGCTAAAGTATCTAAAGACTCACCGTGACCTACAGAGATCTCTTTTGCAAGAATGTCCATGTTTGATGCAACGAACTCTTGAGCTCTCTCATTCATAACTAATTTAGTTTTTTTACAACCTAAAGTTCCTGAAGTAATACCAAAGGTTTGATTTCCTGATATAGCTGTATTTGTTGTAGCTTGAAGAGCTAACATGATTGCAGTTGAGTCATCTTTGATGATAACTGCACCAAGACCACAACCTGTTTGATTATTCACTGTTGCCATTGAAGAGGTAGTTAAAGCTAATGCTGCTAAAGTACTAAGGAGAATTTTTTGTAGAGTAGACATCGCTACCCCTCCTTTTTATTTAATTTAATATTTCGGAGGTGCAGAATGCCCCTCACAGAACCGTACTTGAAGATTTCCCTCATACGGCTCTTCAATTTAACTCACAAC
>JAYEHI010000164.1:0-2042 GCA_034659455.1 Campylobacterota bacterium
GTGTCCCTCTGCCGTAGATAGTTGAAAAAGACTTCTCTTCATTGAAGTAGAGAGTCTCTTTTTTGTTTGAAACGCCACAGGTTAAAAACTCTATGTTTTCATACTCTCCTAGCTCGCGTTTAGCTATGCGAATGTTTTCAGGTATGGGTTCTATGAGGTAGAGCTTAGAGAAGTCTGGATAGTGTTTTATGACTTCTGTGGCGGTGTCTCCAACATAACCACCACCATCTACAAAGCTTATGTTTTTTATCTCAGGGAGTATCTCTTCATCAAAGTACTGTCCTTCATGGTCATTCGTGAAGCCCTTCATAAAGGTGTAGTCAAAAGAGATCTTAAAGTTGATGACCTTCTCAAACACACTCTTAGATTTCTCATCTGCTAGGAGTCTGTAAACGCCATCATACTCTTCTCTATGTTTAGCAAAGTCCTCTTTAAAGTCCATAATGAAAGGAGGGTGGACGAGATCTAAAGTAGAGTACTTGCAAAGAGCAAGATAGCTTATGTGTTTAAAGCCCATCTTATCGAGATGGCGTTTCACCTCAAGAGGACTTCCTGTAGCAGTCCAGAGTATAAGGGCATCTTTAGGCACTTCTTCTATTTTTAAAACCTCTTTTTTACGTGAGCGTTGCACTCTTGTGAAGTCATCTATGATGCCATCTACTTCTATGTGTTTTTGTACGGATTTTGTAAGTTTGTTTATGCCGAGTATGTATTTTTTAGTCGTGTTTGAAGAGACGAAAAGTTGGACAAGTTCTTTGTCATTTTGGTTTATGTAGTCGCTATTTATGAGATTCATTTAGTTGATATAGTTTAATATCTCTTGTGTTATCTCTTCTATGCCTTTTGTCGCATCTATGATAACTATCTCGATACCAAGGAGCTTTGTAGCCTCTATGATAGCATCTTGAATGCGAAGTAGGTACTCACTGCCGCGTAACTCTATCCCATCAAGCTCTTTTTGAGAGAGTCTGTACTCTAACTCCTCTTTTGTAAGTTGCAGAAGAAAAATTTGCTCAGGGTAGAGACCACCAGTTGCAAAATTGTTTAGCGATACTAAGTCTTTAGCTTCTATCTCTCCTTGAGTAAGAGCATAAGCTACACCACTTACAGCACTTCTATCAGAGATGATCATTTTTCTATCAATATTTGGTTCTATAACCTCTTTTATATGTTCTGCACGATCAGCTAAAAAGAGGAGAAACTCAGCTTTTTTACTCTGAGCACGAGCTGAGAGAACCATTTCACGTATCTCTTTACCTATAGCAGTAGCTCCAGGCTCTTTTGTGATGATAGCATCGGGGTATAGTTCTTCTAAAGCGGCTATTTGAGTACTTTTACCAGCAGTATCTATTCCTTCTATGGCAATGTACATGAGCTCATCCCTCCTATGATAGTCTGAACTTCACTAGGGAGTATATGCTCTGTCTTTCCATTAAACTTCAGCAGGTTACGAACGATAGAGGAGCTTATGAAAGCATTTTGAAGTTTTGGCATGAGATAGATAGTCTCTATGGTGTCATCAAGGGAGTTGTTAAGGTAGCCTAGTTGAAGCTCATACTCAAAGTCACTCACCGCACGAAGACCTCGTATTAAAACACCAGCATTATGTTCATGTGCCAAATCAATAGTGAGGTTATTAAAACCAACCACTCTAACATTCTCAAGCTCTTTGACTGCAGCTTGAGCCATCTCTATACGTTCATCAAGTGCAAACAGCGGTTTTTTGTCTCTAGAGACTGCAACTGCTACTATCACTTCATCAAAAAGCTTAGAGGCTCTCTCTATGATGTCGAAGTGACCATTTGTTATAGGGTCAAAAGTCCCAGGATAAAGTGCTATTTTTTTTGAATTCAATTTTTATTCCCATCTCTTATATAAAGTGTTTTCTATTCCAAGCAGGTCAAACCATTTACCTACTATGAAGTTTTCCATCTCATCTAGTGTCTGTTGTTCTGAGTAGTATGCCATTACAGGAGGAGCTATGATGATGCCAAGAGAGGCTAGTTTGTGCATGTTCTCTAAGGCTATAGCGGAAAAGGGCA
>JAYEHI010000165.1:0-10266 GCA_034659455.1 Campylobacterota bacterium
GGAGTGGCGGAGTTAGAAAACTCTTATATGATAGAGTTTTTAGAAGCTCCTATGGAACAACTCCATGAAGTGATGGAGAAATGGAGTAAAAATATAGTCAGGGGAGAGTTAAAGGTTTAAACATTTTGTAGTTTATTCTGCCATAGGTGAAATTTACCCTTTTAAAAGTAGTAAAATAAGATACAATATTTTAAAAGGAAAAAAGATGATTTTTGATTTAAATGATGAAAAGTTAAATAACAAGTATAAACTAATGGCACAGACTATCATACCAAGACCTATAGCTTGGGTGGTTACTGAGTCTGATGGGGTTGTAAACATAGCACCATTTAGTTACTTCATAGGACTCTCTTCTGAGCCTGCTACTGTTTTAATATCTGTCGGACATAAGTCTGATGGAACTCCCAAAGATACCCTCAGCAACATAAGAAAAACTCAAAAATGTACTATTTGTATGGTAGAAGAGGGGAGTCTAGAGAAGATGCACTTTAGTTCTAAAGAGTTAGACAAAAGTTTGAGCGAAGCGGAGATGTTTAGCATAAAAACAGAGTCTCTTTTTGATGCGTATCCTCCTATGATAGAGGATGTACCAGCGGCATACTTCTGTGAACTTAATCAAGAGATAGATTTGGGTGGAGGAGTGACTATTCCACTTGTGTTAAATGTAAAGCAGATATTTGTTCAAGATGAGTGCATATCTGATAAAGAGAGAGTGACTATAGACTTTAATCCAGTAGCTCGAATAGGAAAGAGTTATGCATTTTTAGGTGAAGAGATTGCTCCACCTAAAATGCCTTAGTCTATAAGGCTTAGAGGGAATCGTTTATAGAGACTGACTTCTTCTCATGAAAGTCAAAGTGAGTTTCAAGATCAGACATGTTTAGTAAGACAGGCACGACTATAAGCGAAGCTATAACCGCAGCAACAGTTCCAAATATCAGTGAAACTCCAAGCCCACCAAACACGGCATCTCCAGCAAGTAGAGTCGATGCAAGCATAATTGCTACAGCAGTCAAGAAAATAGGTTTAGCACGAGTTGCAGCTGAGTAAGCGATAGCTTCTGCTTTGTGCATGCCTTTGTCAAGCATAAGCGACTTTGTGAAGTCTATAAGCAGAAGCGAGTTACGTGAACTAATTCCTATAAGCGCGATAAACCCAATAAGTGAAGTTGCGGTAAGAAAGAAAGTATCAGTTGTGAAAAGATCCATAATCCAGTGACCTACGATAACTCCTATAATAGAGAGAAAAGAACCTAAAAGAATGATGCCACTGAGTGTATAACTCCTATAATAAATTACCATGAGTAAAAATATAAGTATTAAAGCAGCAATAAACGCAGCTCCAAGTTCTACAAAAGTGTCAAGTGTTACTTCCATCTCTCCATCCCAAATAAGCTTGTAAGATTTAGAAGTTTTCTTATCTGTTAGTTTAAGATTAAAAAGACCTATTTTTTCTATATCGTAACTCTCACTAAATGTATCAAGGATTACATTACGAGCCTCCATTAGAGGATATACTTGAGATACCATATCAGTCTCTGCCATGACATTTGTCATCTTATGTAGGTTTTTACTGAGTATCATAGGGTTTGATTTTTTAGAGGTGATACTGACTATCTCTGTGATAGGAATCATCATACCCATTTTATTCATAAGCTTTAGAGAACTCAGTTTTGCTTTGATGGCGTTTAGATCTTTTGTTGTGAAACTTTTTGATTCACGAGAGAGTGAGAGATAGATAGGAATCTGGTCATTAAACTTATCAGAGTTTTTAACCGCTATCTGCATACCCTCAAACGCTAAGTATATGATGTTGTTAAGTTGCTCTAAATCTACACCAGATCTAGCTACTTTAGTGCTATCAACAACTATCTCAAAAGTGTCAAATATTTGATCTTGCATGATATCAATATCTACAAGTCCATCCGTATTTTTAAATACAGTTTGCACTTCACCGGCAAGTTTTCTTATGCCATCTGAGTCATTTCCATATATCTCTGCAACTATAGCTGCCATAGTTGGAGGACCAGCTGGTGGCTCTACGAAAGAGATACGAGTATTAGGATAGAGTTTTTCACAACTGTTTTGAATGATAGGACGTAAACGCTGAACCATCATGTAAGAGGGCTCTTCTCTATGATGTTTTTTAGTGATGTTGAGGACTATCTCTGCGACATTTTCACTACTCTTGAAGTGACTTCCTTTAATGAGCCCAGCAAAGTCTAGGGGCGAACCCATCCCTAAAAAGACTTCTGTATCTATAACATTTTTTTCTTGAACTATAAAAGAGCTTACACAGCTAGTAACTTCTGCAGTTTGAGCTATAGAACTTCCAGAAGCCAATGTAACATAGATGTTAAAAGTATCGTTGTCTTTTCCCGGTAGCATCTTAGCGAGTACCATTTTAGTAGGTGCTATCATCATAACGGAAATTATAAATGCCACTAATGTTCCGACAAGTACAACTTTTCTCTGTATAGAACTCTCTATACTTTTAAGTACGAGTTTTTCAAATTTATCAAACATTAGTGCTCTCCTTCTTTAGAGTGGTCTGGTCGTTTTAACATTCTTACTGCTAAATAAGGGGTAAATATATAGGCTACAAAGAGTGAAGCGATAAGTGCTACTGGAACATTAGCGGGAATAGGCTTCATAAACTGACCCATCATCTGACCAACAAACGCCATAGGAACCATCGTCATAATGATGGCTAATGTTGCGATGTTTGTCGGTGGTCCTATCTCATCTGTCGCTTTTACCATCAACTCATCTGGTGTTTCATGAGCAGATTCTGCTGAGTGATAGTGTCTGTGAATGTTCTCAATAACAATAATAGCCGCATCAACAAGTAAACCAAGAGAGAGTAAAAATGCAAAGAGGGTAATACGGTTAATAGTCTGACCAGTAAGATACGCTACAAAAAGAGTTATAGCTAAAATAGCCGGAACAGTAAAAGTAACAATGAGAGACTCTCTCCAACCAAGAACAAATATAAGTAAAATAGCGATAATTACAATAGAGAGTACAAGATGATAGACAAGCTCATTTACCGCTTCGTTCGCACGCTCACCATCATTTCTAGTGATAACATAGTGAATTCCATGTTGGCTAAGATACTCTTTGTACGTTGCAAGTTCTTCTTTTACGGCATTAGCTATAAGTACGGCATTTGTGCCTTGAAGTTTGGATACGGTAAGGGTTACTTGATCTTTGTTACCGATAAACTTACCATTTTCATCGCGAGTGTTTATGGTAGCTGATTTGAAGTTCTGAATGTCATAAGAGTTCTCTACTTTAGCCACTTGTTTTAAGTAGATAGGAGAGCCCATATACTGTGCTACTATGATGTTTCCTATGTCTTTTGCGTCTTCAAGAGCATTCTTTACACTAAGGACTACTATCTGGTTGTCTTTAGAAGTGTTTTTAGTTTCAGGAACATTGTAAGCTAGAGCTTCAACTGATTGCATAATTTGACCCATAGATAGGTTGTAACCAGAGAGTTTATGAAGATCTACTTCGATATTAAACTGGTGTTTATGCCCACCCTTTAGATCGGTTACGGCAACGTTCTCGAGTCCATTTATATGGTGTTGTATCTCTTTAACCATATCATGAAGGTCTGTTTTTGTAATCTTCTCATGTGATGCATAAAACGCCACTGAAACGATAGGAATGTCAACATCGATATCGAGTGGCTTGATGATAGGATCCATAGCTCCAGCAGGAAAGATGTCTGCGTTTTGCATAATCTTATCATATACTTTTAGGTTTGAACCCTCTTTCTCTTCACCGATAAAAAAGGCGGCGTTTACGATACCTACATTGTCCATGGCACGGCCGTAGATGTTTTCAACACCTTTTACCTCTTTGAGTTTACGCTCAAGTGGTTTAACGATAACTTTTTCTATCTCTTTTGCACTTGCACCAGGAAGAGCGATGATAACAGTAGAACCACTTACCACCATCTGAGGGTTTTCCTCTCTAGGCATCACTTCGAGTGCTAAAAATCCGATAGCAAGTAAAGAGATACCAAGTATAAGTGTAAGCGGACTACGTATAAAGGCCTTTGCAAGTTTACCTGCGGAGTCTTTTGGGATGTATTTATTTTCTTCCATTTTAAACCTTTTAGTTTATACCTAGAGTTGCATACATACCAGGATAAACAGACTTATTGTTTGTTTTAAATGATACCTTTATCTTAAATGTATGCGTCATCGGATTAGAGTTTGGAATGATTGCTGTTACTTTACCAACTACATTTACACCTAAAGAGGGGATACTCACAGTAACTTTCTTACCGTGAGAGATAAGAGCTAAGTTACTCTCAGGAATCTCTGCACTGATTTTAAGGTCACTCAAATCTGAGAGAATGACAGCTGGCATACCAGGCATTGCCATCTCTCCAACTTTGATGTTTTTTGCAACTACTACACCGTTGTTTGGTGCTTTTACATTTAAGTATCTGTACTGGTTTTTAACCTCTTGAAGTCTTGCTTTAGCAATACTTATCATGTCTTGAAGATTAAGTGATGCTAACTCAAGGTTCTCTACCTCATACTTAGAAACCATATCTTTTTCTAAAAGGCGTTTATAACGTTGTAGGTTTAGTTTCACATTTGTGTACTGGTTCTCATACATCTGTAGACTAAGTTCACTTTGGCGTTTAGCAGAGTCTATCTCGCGAGAGTCTATAGTGTAAAGAACTTGATTCTTTTTAACTTTTTCACCCTCATTAACATTAACATTTGTTACAAAACCCATAAATCGACTTGTAATCATTTTTTGGTTATCCGAAATTACACTTCCTGAAAGAGTAATAGTCTCTGCTATAAGTGAAGCGCCAAGCGCTAAGATAAGTAGTAGTTTTTGCATATTATTTTTCTCCATTTGCTAGTTTTTCTAAAGCGAAAATCTTTTCATTTCTTTTGTTCTTCGCCATCTGTAGTTGTAGTATCTTTTGAATCTGTTCTGATTGCTTGATGATAACATCACTCATAGAAGAGAGTTTTTCTTTGTATCTGCCCTCATAGTTTTCATAGATGGCGTTTACAAGGTCTAACTCTTTTGTGAGTGAGGCTATCTCATCATCACTACTCTGTATCTCTGTTCTCATTTTAGCAAGTTTAAGAGCAATGCCTTTTTTTGCTAGTTGCACTTGAGACTCCATCTTAAGATGTTCGAGTTTTGATTTTTCTATTTTTGAGCTATCTATACCACCGTTAAAAAGGTTCCAAGTAAGTCTTGCTCCAACCGTATAGGCTTTATGGTCAGACGCATCGCCTAAGAAAGTATCATCAGCAGTTGCAACTTCACCAAACGCTCCAAGAGTAGGATAGTAAGCTGCTTCATCCGCTTTGAGCATATTTTTTCTTATGCTCAGTCCAGTTGAGGCTTTTTGGATATCTAGGTTTGAAGCGAGTATAGTTTCATCACTCATAAGAGGCATTTTTACTTCAGAGTCTGGGACTGTTATGGAAGTGACTTTTTGGTTGAGCAAAAAACTTATATAGTGGTATAGTAGTTTTTTGTTAGAACTCATCTGAAGAAGTAAACGCTCAACATTTCCCTTTTTTGCTTTGACTTCTAAAAGGTCGATCTTTTTAGCATATCCAACTTCTATCATCTGCTCTGTCATATCTTCTAGAGTCTTGATGTTTGAGAGAATAGTATCTAAGTTTTTGATAGAGTCATCAAGCAGAGCCATGTCATAGTAGGATTTTCTTAGTTCATAGATTTTTTCATTGATAACTTCTTCTTTTTCCAAAGACTTCATTTTCGTCATAGAGTCCATAATCTCAGAGTATGAGCTAATCGCGAAACCTGTAAAGAGAGGTACTTCGTATCTTAGTTTACTCTGAAAGAAATTTCTATCATCTGGGTAGTTTAGGTCTTCTGGTTGGGTTTTGAGTAGTGCAGCACCTTCGGCAGGTGTTGTAGGAAGAGAAAATTCACTAAACCCAAAATCTCCAAAACTAGCTTCTCGAGACGTAAGTTTAAAGCCAAATACATTTCCAGCATCGTTAGAACGAGCTACATCTTGAATAAAGTCTAGTTTTCCCCAGTGGGTTCCCGAGACTGCATCTGCGTCCTTTTTGGCGGTTTGCACGTCAATAGTGGCTGCTTTTATCTCTAGGTTTTCACTTTTTAAAACAGCTAAAGCTTCCCCAAGAGTAGGAGAGTTTGAGAGTTTAGTAGTGGCGTTTAAAGAGAGGGCTAGAAAAAGTATACTACTTAATATTTTCATATTGTTTATTTCCTTTGAACGAATTAAAGACTTATTATAACGCATATATCTGCCTCTTAAACTAACATCGTCTTATAAGTTTGGTATAGAAGTCCACTAAATATGATAAAATGTCTTAAAATTATTTAAAGGCTAAACAATAGATATGCAAATGGTAGTGGATTCCCTAAGACAAAAAGGGAAAATATATAAAAAAATGCAAGAGGTGTCTCCTAAAGAACTAGGAATTAGAAATAAGATAAAAATTTATAAGGCAACAGATGTTAACGGCCATTTTTGGGCAATTTTTGCGGTGAGTCAAAAGAGTCGCTTACTTATGAAAGATGTTAAAAAATTTGAGGAAATTTACTCTAAACTTACTCTTTTTTGTGACCATAATTTTAAACATAAAATTATTTTTATCGATGCACCACTCTGTTCAAAAGCGGAGGCTGCCTTTAAAGAAGCACTCTGGAAAATTCAGTAATGCTTCTTTGCGATATAGGCAATACCTCGTATCATTTTCTTGATACAGACAACTCTTATAAAGAGAGTGTAGGTGTGTTTAACCCCCAGCTAATCCAAGAAAAAGTATATTTTATATCTGTAAATTTAGAAGTGAAAAAGAGACTAGAGTCTTTGAAAAATTGGATAGATTTGTCAAAATATATAGATAGAAATAACTACTATGAAACTATGGGAATAGATAGAGTAGTTGCAGTTGAAGCATCATCAAACGCTGTTATCATAGATGCAGGAAGTGCGGTCACTGTAGATATCGTAAAGTATGGAGAATTTGAGGGCGGTTTTATCTATCCTGGAATAAGGGCGATGCAAGAAGCTTATGAAAATATCTCTCCCGCTTTGGCTTATTCATTTAATTTTGATGTTGAGTTAGATATAATGCCGAAAAATTCTCAAGATGCCATTAGTTATGGTTTTTTGAAAACTCTTTATGCTGAAGTTATTTCACACAAACTTCCCATCGTTTTAACGGGTGGAGATGCAGGAGAGTTTAAGAAGATATTTAAAGATGCCAGAGTTGATGAAGAGTTGATTTTTAGGGGCATGAAAAAGATTATGAAAAAGGCTAATATATGCTAACAGTTGCACTTCCAAAAGGTCGTATTGCAAAAGAGACACTTGAGATATTTGAGACTATTTTTGGTGATGGTTTTAAGTTTGATGATAGAAAGCTGATACTAGAGACTCCTAACTTTAAGTTTTTACTCGTTCGTAACCAAGATGTTGCGACTTATGTTTATCACCAAGCAGCAGATATCGGTGTTGTTGGGCTTGACACGCTAGAAGAACAAGAGCTTGACGTTGTGCGTCTTCTTGATTTACATCGTGGTGTTTGTAAGGTCTCTATCGGTATGAAAGTCGGAGAGAAGCTTGACCTCACAAAACCAGAACTAAAAGTCGCTTCTAAGATGGTCAACATCACTAAACGCTACTTTGAAGATCGTGCTGTGAGTGTAGAGATCATCAAGTTAAATGGTTCAGTAGAACTCGCTCCCCTGATAGGTTTGGCCGATATGATAGTTGATGTTGTTGAGACTGGAACCACAATGAAACAAAACGGTTTAGAGGTCGTTCAAGACATTATGAC
This sequence comes from Campylobacterota bacterium, assembly GCA_034659455.1. Lineage (GTDB taxonomy): Bacteria > Campylobacterota > Campylobacteria > Campylobacterales > Sulfurimonadaceae > Sulfurimonas. Next base: position 7,835 of record JAYEHI010000165.1, read on the forward strand.
AAGCTCTACATATCTTATCGCTAATAAAAACTCTTATATCGCTAAAAAAGATGAAGTCTTAGATATCTATGAAAAGATAGACAGAGTAATCAAAGCGGAAAACAGCTAAAGAGATGACAAACTTAGACCTTTATGCAAAAGCAGAACATTTACTCGGCATAGAAGAGGCTACAGAAGCACTTTATGATCTCTATCGCTCAGAACTTGATGAGAAAGATGTAAAGACTCTTTTAGATGTAGGTTGTGGTCGTGGTGGCTTTATGACTCGTATGATTAGTGATGGTGTGAAGTGTAAGGGTGTTGACTTGAGTGCAGTGATGGTTGATGAGTGTAAAAGACAAGGTCTTGATGCTGAGTGCATAGATGTCGCAGAGGTTGATGGCAAGTATGATGCTATTGTAAGTATATTTGACGTACTTAACTTTATGGATAGGGATGCACTTGTAAAGTCTTTAAACGCCATAGCTGACAAACTTGAAGATGATGGTGTTTTTATAGCGGACATCAACACCCTTTATGGTTTTAGTGATGTGGCAGAGGGAACGATGTCAAAAGATAGAGACGATGAGTTCCTATGTGTAGACGCAATTTTTGAAAATGATAAGCTCGATACACAGTTCACGCTTTTTGAGAAGCAAGAGAATGGCTCCTACGTAAAATATCAAGACTCCATAGTGCAACATTTTCATAAGATAAAAACTTTCCAAAAACTAGAGCGTTTAAAACTCGTAGAGAAACAGACTTTTTCTCTTTATGATACAGAAGATAAAACACTTTTAATTTTTAAAAAAAGATAACTTACTTCATATCTCTTACACATAAAGCACAGCTAAAAAACTATCGCTTCATAAGTATATATCTCAGCTTTATTACAATCCTGAGGATTGATTTTAGCTTTGTCTATACAACAACTTTTGAAAAACTCCTCAGCAGACCAGTTCATCTCGACTGCAACATGTGGCAGGTAGGTTCCACTCTTATCCCGATATTTGACATAAATACCATGTTTCCCTACTTCTAAGTTCTCTATGGATGAGATTTTTACTTTTGGCGTTAAAATGATACTTAGACCTCTGTATTTTTGAGTTCATCTGATGTTAAAGGAGTAAATCTTGTATCGTGTCTAGAAGCGGCTATTGCCATATCTATGACAACATCATAGAGTGCTTGATCAGGTTCAAAGCGACCTATGCAGCCTTTAAGCTTTTTATCTAAGTATAGTGTTACAAAAGCACCGAGCTTCTCATGGAGTTTTGTTGAAAGTTTATTTATATCTATTTGAACTCTCTTGTTATGTACTATGGCCTCATAGAGTGCAAGAGTAGCCAACTCTTTGATTTGAATTTTCTCTTTTTCATTTAGACTAAAGGGAGTTTCTTCTTTATATATTCTCATCGCTCCATAGCCAACTACTCTATTTTTTTCACCGTATTTTGAATCACCAGAGTTTTTATATTCGAGTATTTCGTATTTGTAGTTAGAGTCCTCTGTAAGGTAGAGGAGGGTGAGTAAAGAGCTCCATCCACATGCAGAAGTGAGAAGGTTAGGAGCTTTGGATTTTTCATTTTCAAGTATGGCATTGAGTAGTTTTTTGTCGCTATTGTGTGTCATGGCGTTTAAGATATTCATATCTACTTTCGTCGCATCTTTGTGAGAGGGAAAGTGTGAAAGATCGCTACTAATGACAAAAAGATTTTCATCATTAAAGTAAGGCTACAAACTTTTCGCCAAACTTTTGAGTGTTTCTATCTCCGATAAGGCAACTATTATAGGAACGATGTTCAGGTTTTCTGGGTAGATGGTTTGCAAAAATGGAAGTTGCACCTCAAGTGTATGCTCTTTGTCGTGAGCTTCTGCTTTGTATGTGATGAAACTATTTTTTTGAAGCTTGTTTACTATAGTTTGGTTAACTGTAACGATGCCTAGAGGTGTTTCATAGTTCCCTTGGTTATATATTGAGATACCATTAAAGTTTACATGATGGGAGGAGCCTATAAGAAAAATGTTTTTATACTGTTTAGAAGTGTATTGTAAGCAGTAGCTGCAACGGAACCGGAAAATTTATATCCTGCATGTGGTACGATGATGGCGTTTACATCTTGGCATTTAAAACTTGAAGCATGTTTTAAAAGTGAGTGTATCTCTAAAGATAGTTCTGCACTATTAGATGGGTAGAAAGAGCCAGAAACGGCAGGAACTCTAACTGACTCTTCTACTTTTTTATCTTTTGAACACATCTAAGGTTTCTTGTGTAGTGTTTTCCTTTGATTGTTCTTTCACCTTTTTTAAAGTTGATAGTCCATACTGCAAAAAACGGAGCAAATCGGACACCTGTGACACTTCAGTTCGGACACCCATGACGGTTTCATTCGGACAGTGATGACAGAAATGATTCGGACACTTTGGTTAAAAGATCGTCAACTTATATAAAT
>JAYEHI010000166.1:0-2031 GCA_034659455.1 Campylobacterota bacterium
GCTACTATGTCATAGGTAAAGATATCAAAAAAACACTTGTAGCTACTCGTGGACTTAAAAGAAAAAAGAGTACTAAAGCAGAAACGAGTGAAGATGTTTTGAGTTTCACTACTATGAAAAAATAAAATTCCATATAATCAGCTACTATTTAGCAATTAAACTAATAAGTTCCTCTTCATAAATAATCTCTTTTTCAAGAAGAACTTCTGATAACATCTCTATTTTAGCCCAGTTCTCATCTACTAAATCAGCGATTCTTTTCTCACCTTCAAGCATCCAAGCTTCTAGGGCAGTGTCTATCTTTTCATGATAGTGTTCAGGGTTTTTACTGTTGATAGAACTTGAGCTCGCATCAACTACACCATTAATGTTGATGTACCCTACATCTTTATCCATACCGTAGTGAGCTATCGCAGCATATGCATCGCGTGTTGCTTGTTGGAGGTCATTTGAAGCACCAGTGTCGATACCATCTACTTCACCAAAGCGTTTGATTTGAGCTGTTCTTCCAGCTAAAGATACACAGACTCTGTCTTTAAAGTCTTTTACTGTCATGTTTTCTTGAACATCACTATAGTTTCTTGAAGTAAAGTGTTCGTTGTTATCTCTTGGCGTTAAGCTTACATGCTCTATATGAACATGAGGCATCAGGACTTTAGAAATCACCGCTCGTCCAGCTTCATAAATAGCCGTCTCTGCAAACATCTGTTCAAGAGATAGATAAGAGTTTCTCTCTCCATACTTGATTCTATTTATCTGCTCTATTAAGATCTCTTGAGTGATAGCTGTAATGGTATGGCGAAGACAATAAAATGATGCTTCCTTTCCTAGCATTTCGAGTTGAGCGCCTGTAAAACCAGTCGTATACATCAGAAGTTTTTTCATATCAAAAGAGCCTTCTGAGGGCTTCTCTTTTATAATCTTGTCTAAAAAGTATTTTCTTGCATCTTGATCAAGAGTGTTAATCTCTATGTGTATCTCCACCCTACCCGGTCTTATGATTGCTGGGTCAATGTTTTCTTTATAGTTCGTTGCAGCGATAACAAAAATATCCTCGCCTTTTCTTCCTGTAAAACCATCCATTTCTGAGAGGAGCTTATTGATAGGCACCTCTCTACCATTTTCACCCCCGCGTTTACCAAGAGTATCGACTTCATCTATAAAGATAATAGCCGGAGCATAAGCTTTTGCTTTTGTAAAGATAAGCTTTGTTTTTTCAGGTTGCAGGAGTTCAAGACCAGTTGTCGATATAAATGGCAGCTCAGCCTCTTTTGCAAAAGCTTTTGCAAGCATCGTCTTTCCTGTTCCTGGAGGTCCATACAGAAGCATACCTTTTGGTGGAGCTATCTTAAAACTCTCTAGTAGTTTTGGCTCTTTGAAGAAGTTGATAACCTCATAGAGTCTCTCTTTAGCGACATGGTGGCCAGCGATATCATCAAAGGAAACATTTGGAATATCAAAGACTAGACCATCTTCACTGAAGTCTTTTATTCTCACTACTTGCATAAACTTACATGAGTTCACTTTGTAGGTAATAACTCCATTTTTATCACTAAAAGAGTCGTCTATTTCAAGTGTAGTATTTTTTCTAAAAAGCTCTCTTACCAGTGTTTCTGTTACCACAAGAGGTTTTACTCTCTCTTTTAAAAACCTCACTGCCTCTTTAGATAAAGATACTTTTATCTGTTTGAAACTCATGATTGGCTTGTCAGTATCTTGTATATACTCTGTTATTCTATTGAAAAAGACTGTACTAACTTTCTCTTTAAGTCGTCTAGCATCTAGCTCTGGAGCGAAGTTAAGCATCTGAATCTGTAAGAAGTTGTCAAAATTATTTGACTCTACAAAATCTATCTTATACTGATCATAAAACTCATCTTTAAAGTCTAAAAAGACTCGTTTTGATATCTTTTCAAAAGCACTGTACTCTAGTTTGTTAAAAAGAACAATATGCGCTTTTGAAAATCTTGAAACAAGTTCAGGAACGATTGCTTCTTGAATCCCACCACTTCTACTCTCTCTCTTTTTCTC
>JAYEHI010000167.1:0-10196 GCA_034659455.1 Campylobacterota bacterium
CTGTGTTAGCTTCTAAATCTTCAGATGCACAAGCTGAACCTGTTGATGCTCCGATTTGACCATTGTTTAAGTCCCAAAGCATACCTTCACCCTCAACACCCTTAATAGAGATAAGAATAGTGTTTGGCGTACGGTTGTCTCTGTCACCAACAACAAACGTATCACTTAGTTTAGAGATTTCATCTTCTAAGCGGTCGCGTTTCTCACGGATCTTAGCCATCGTATTTTCAATATCTTTTGTTGCAAGCTCCATCGCTAGACCCATTCCAACAATAAATGGTACATTAAGAGTACCCGAACGACGTCCACCCATATGTTCACCACCATGCATCAATGGAGAGAGTGCTTGAGAGTCTTTAATAAAAAGAGCCCCTACACCTTTAGGTCCGTGAAACTTGTGTGCTGAAAATGATACAAAATCAACATGAGTTTTCTGTAAGTCTACTGGAATCTTTCCAACCGCTTGAACGCCATCTGAGTGAAAAAGTACACCTTTCTCTTTACAAATCTTACCAATCTCATCGATTGGATTTATCATTCCAGTTTCGTTTGAAGCCCACATGATAGAAACTAAAGCAGTTTTCTCAGTGATAAAAGATCTAACTGTATGTGCTTCAACTACACCCTCTTCTGTTACTGGCAAATAAGTAACTTTTACACCCTGCTCTTCTAAAAACTTACATGTTGAAAGAACTGATGGGTGCTCAACTTCCGTTGTTACGATATGGTTTTTGTCACCATTGAGTATATGGTCAGCCCATACAGATTGTAAAACCCAGTTGTTTGACTCAGTTGCACAAGACGTAAAAACCACATCATCTGCATCTGCTGCATTAATAGCAGTGTAAACTTGGTCTATCGCTTTAGAGATAGCTGGGTGTGAAGCTGTACCAAACTTGTGAAGTGAGTTTGGGTTACCATAAAGCTCACTAAAAAATGGTTGCATCGCTTCAACAACTAATGGATCGCACATTGTCGTAGCATTATTATCTAAATATACTTTCATATTTTCACCTTTTATTTTAAGAATGATTTTCATTACATAAATCTATTTAGTAGATTTATTGCACTGACGGCTTTTAGCCTAGTCCTTTTAAACAAGACAATTTTTGTCCGCTTTTGATTGACGACATAATAATAGTTTTGTGGTTATGATAAGCTTAAGCAATTCTGATGGTATATTTGCCTTAAGAATTCAAACAGTATAATACCTTTATCAAATCATGTTATAATGTATTTCATAAGGACTTATATCAAATGTGTAATTTTAATCAACTCTCAGATGAGACAAAATCGATCATCCATCTTTTTATGACAAAAGCGGCCGAAAATGTCGGTGGAACCAACTTTCTTTTAGCCCTACTTGAAGCGATGAAGGCGAAAAAACCACATGCTCTTTGCGAGAAAAATTCTCAAGTAGCTTCAAACAACACTATCATTAAATGGAACAAAGTTATCTTCAAAGATAAGGTTGACCTGCTCCAAGCTATACTTGACCAGCATAGAAGTGCTGATAACCCAACCCTAAACATTCTCGATGAAGAGAACCAGAAAAAAAGAAAAAACATTCTCAACATGGTAAGAACACTTGCTCCTGTTGAATTTATAGTAACTCCCCAAAACCCAAATGATGGTGGAGGATTCGATTTTAAGGTTTTTGAAACAATAAACGATGGTGAAGCTATTCTCAACCCTATCTTCATGGCAATGTTTTTTTGCTCAACAGAATTCACAAAAAAAGCTCTCAAACACACACTTTAATTTATTAACAGGAGAAAATTTTGACTATTAGGAATAAACTACTAGGTGTTATGGCTATATCCATCATCTCGATTTTGGTAAATATCTTTATTGTAAATTTTATGCTCAACGAGAGTGAAAAACTCCAAAAGACTAAGCTGTATGTCTACAAAATAGATAGCGATATGCAAAACCTTGTAGGAAGCTCTGCAGACTTCTTAGAGTATAAGAGTGATGCGTATGAAACTACATTTGATAAAAATTTCCAAACTCTCAATGCACATGCTCAAGAACTCAAAAACTCCTTAAGCGACTTAGATTTTGATTCAAAAAGTCTAGACACCCTAGCAAAAAACTTACAACTCTATAAAACTAGCTTCAAAGATGTAGTAAGTATAGAAAAAAAGATCGGTTACACAAAAAAAGATGGTTTAAATGCCGCTCTATATAAAGCGGTACGAAATGCAGAACTAATTGCTAAACGAGCTCAAAACCAAGATGTTTTCTCCATGGTCCTTACACTTCAAAACATAGAAAAAAATTTTGAACTTACATATGATAAAAAATATATCAAAAAGTTCAAACGCTCTTACAATGCACTTGTCTATTTCGTAGAGGGGAATATTGAAAACCCCGACGAGATTAAAGTAACTCTCTCTGAATATAAGAAACATTTTTATGAATATGCAAAAGCGATTCAAAAAAGAGGTATCAACTCAAAAAGTGGTCATCTTGGCGAGATGAACTCACTTATAGTCCAAAATCAAAAGTTACTCAAAGAGATGCTTATAGTGTATGCACCTGAGCTAGAGAGTAGAATTTCGGCACTCAACACTATCTCACTTACTATACAGCTTCTCTTTGGTCTGGGAATCATAGTAATGTTGCTTTTTGTTAACAACTCCATCGTTAATCCTATAAAAAGACTTATCGAGGCGGCAAAAGAGCTAACGCAAGGTGACGGCGATCTGACTAAAAGACTTAGTGAAGATGGTCACGATGAGATAGCCGAGGCAAACCACTATATAAACAACTTCATCAAAAAAGTTCAAGAGACACTCCATGAAGTTATAGAAGTCTCTTCGTCAAACTCAGATACATCAGTCTATTTAGAGAAAACAGCATTTGCAGTAGAAGAGAAATCAAAACACCAAAACATCAAACTAACCGATGCCGTAGAGCATGGTCAAAATATGAAGTCTGACTTAGACATTGCAATGCAAGAGGCTGAATCAGGGAAGCAAAACCTTATCACTTCAAACAATAACCTTACAGACACACAGTCAGACATCCTTGTACTAGTAGAAAAAGTGCAAAATAGTTCTGAGCTTCAAGTTGAGTTAGCCCACAGTCTTTCACAATTATCTCTCGATGCGGCACAGGTCAAAGAGGTACTTACAGTAATATCCGATATAGCTGATCAAACGAATCTTCTAGCTCTAAATGCGGCTATTGAAGCTGCGCGTGCTGGTGAACATGGACGCGGTTTTGCCGTAGTCGCTGATGAAGTAAGAAAACTTGCCGAGCGAACGCAAAAATCTCTTGCAGAGATAAATGCCACTATCAATGTTATCGTTCAGTCCATAGTCGATAGCTCTAATCAGATGAACAACAACTCCGATGAGATTCAAGAACTTGCAAACATATCCACTAGTGTTGGAGATAAAATCAACTCCACCGTAAATATCATGAGCGAATCTATGCGAATGAGTGAAAACATTCTCGATGGTTATAGAGAAAACGCTCAAAAAGCGGAAAACATCATCACTCAGATACAAGCGGTGAGTGGTATATCTCAAGAGAACATACAGAGTATTGACGACGTAGCAAAAGCGAGCACAAACCTACACGAATCAACGCAAGAGCTAAACGCTAAACTACAAATTTTTAAAGTTTAGCAGAAGAATAGAAGCAGTGCGAGTCAAAGCTTTTTTCCTCCTGCTTTTTGCATCGCTTTTTGCATTTGTGACTCTGCTCTGTAACTCGCAATACTCCCAAGATAGAGAATCTCAAATAGCCACTCTTACAAGACTTACAAAACTGCCCGGTATAGCACTATCTACTGATTATCTTGAACATAGAAACCCCTATTATGCAGACAGCTCGAACCAGCTCTATCCACGAATGAAAAACTACTCTCAGATGGACTATGTTTATGCTAAATAGGCTCAACTTTCTGCTTATACTACTCATAACACAAAGAAAAAAACATCTTTGGGCTTTTCTACTCTCTACCCTTCTCATAGCCCTTCTCTCAAGTGTTCTTTTCATTAGCTCTTCCATTAAAAAGGATATATTTGCAACACTTGAACATCAAGCAGACTTCACTCTTCAAAAATATATTGCCGGTAGAGTTCTTAATGCTCCTACGGCTTGGATTGATGAGTTCTTACAAATCAAAGGGGTCTCTAACGCCACAGGAAGAGTCTACGGTACACACTATTATGAGCCAGTAGAACAATACTTTATGATAATTGGTTTAGACTTTTACGACAAGCAAGTTATACAAGGAATGAAAGAGTTGGTAGGTAGCATCAATCCTGATGAGTTTTTAGCAAAAAAAAATATGATCATCGGTTCTGACGTAAAAAAATTTTTAGACGAGTTTCACTATTTTGACTATTATATCTTTAGACCTCCAGATCGAAGCATCGAAAAAGTCTACATCTATGACAACTTCAAAGACTTAAGCGACATTGTTAGTAGTGATATGATTATTATGGATATCCAAAATGCCAGAAAAATACTTGGTGTTGCAGATGATTATGTTAGTGACATTGTTTTGAGTGTTCCCAATAGTGATGAGATGGATACTGTATATACAAAACTAAGAGTTTCTCACTTTGATATGCGAATCATCTCTAAAAATGACATCAAGAAATACTATGAAAATCTCTACAACTACAAAGGGGGTCTATTTTTGACGCTATTTAGTATAGTAATAGCCGCATTTTCTCTAATCCTTTTTCAAAGATACTCTATGGTTAGTAGTATTGACGCAAAAGAGGTAGCACTGCTTCGTCTTACTGGCTGGAAGATAAATGAGGTTTTATGGTTTAGGCTCACTGAAAACTTCATAGTAATTTTGAATGCTTATTTTATGGGAGTTTTTTTAGCCTACTCCTATGTCTACTTTTTAGACGCACCACTTCTCAAAAACATCTTTCTCGGTTACTCAAATCTTGAAAACTCCACAAGTTTCTCACCTAGCTTCACACTTAGCGATCTATTTGTTATATTTTTACTCTTTGTAGTGCCCTTTTTACTCTCTATTCTTATTCCTCTATGGAGAGTTAGTATAAAAGAGCCGACTGAGGTAATGCGATGATAGAGATAAAAAACCTTTGCAAAAGTTTCAAAACCTCAAGTGACACTTTTCATGCCCTAAAAGATATAAATATACATATAAAAAAAGAAGAGGCAATCCTCATCTACGGACACAGCGGCAGTGGAAAATCAACACTCTTAAGTATAATCGCCTCTTTGATGAAACCTACATCAGGAGAGGTCAATGTGCATGGAGAAAATATCGCGTCACTCTCAGACATACATGCATCTTCTTATCGCAAAAATGTTGTCGGTGTTATCACTCAAAACTTTCACCTTTTTGATGAACTGAGAGTAGAAGAGAATCTACTAGCACCCTTAGTTCTCAATGACCACAAAAGTAGTGAAATATCTATACTTATAGATAAAGCTCTTAAGACGGCAAACATTCTTCATAAAAAAAAGCAAAAAGTAAATACTCTTTCAGGTGGAGAGAAACAGCGCTGCATCATCGCTCGTGCCATTGTAAACAACCCTGATATCATCATCTGCGATGAGCCAACCGCAAATCTTGATGAAACAAACTCTCTTCTTTTTATGGAGACACTCAAAGAGCTAAAGCATCAAGGCAAGACTCTCATCATCGCAACACACGATCCCCTCTTTAAGACCCAAGAGTTCGTAGATAGAGTTCTAACCATGAAAGAGGGCTCTCTTGGCTGACATACTTCTAAGCTATGAGGTAACTATAAACCTTTTTATATCTTTTACGCTTGCAGTTCTTTTAAGTGTGGCGTTTGTTAATACACTCTATATACTCATGCACTACGATAAAAGTGCATCAACAGAGCTTCAATACTCTCTAGAAAAAAAATCCTACCTAACTCTTGTCATAATTAAATTCTCACTTATCGTAAAAGTACTTCTGCTTGCCTTTTTCACTCACACCTTGGATGAGCTCTCTCATATAGTTCCAGGTGCGATGTGTGCAGCTGGTGTTATAAGTGCTAACGAGTATGGAGAGACTCTTATGGTTGTGAAAATATTTTTTATTATTTTTGCTCTACTTTGGCTTACTCTAAACAGAGAAGACCTACACTCAAAAGATTTTAAGCACTTCAAGTCAAAGAACTACTTTTTTTTGTTTATCTACCTCTTCTCTCTTTTAGAAGTACTTTTAGAACTTCTCTTTTTTACCTCTCTAACTACTATAGAACCTGTCTCATGTTGCTCTACTCTTTATCAAAACTCCCAAGCGAGTAACTCTCTTATATTTAACTTCTCAACTCCCCAACTCGTTCTTAGCTTTTATGCACTCTTTGTGCTTATAGTTTTGAGTGCTCTATATCAAAATAGATACACTCTAGCACTCCTATCTCCTCTTTTTGCTTACATCTCTTATCACAGTCTCGTCTACTTTTTTAGCAGTTATGTTTACGAACTTCCAACACATAAATGCCCCTACTGTTTACTACAAGCCGAGTATCACTATATAGGCTACTTTATCTACTCTAGTTTTATTATTGCGTTTTATTACTCTCTTTGCACTCTACTCTTTAGCTTTAAAAAAGATAGTTTTAAATATGCCATACTCTTTTATTCTCTATTTACGTTTTTCACATCAATATGCTTTATCATATATTTAATTTTAAATAAAACTTTTTTATGATAGTATCAAGCTAAATTTATAATATAGGAACTTGACAATGCTCAAACAATTAGGATTAGCGACACTTGTACTCACTACTCTTTTCTCTTTTTCTTCAGCTGATGAAGATATGAAAAAATGGTTACGTCCTGCAGAAGTTCCACAACCTGCTAACAATAAACTAACTCCAGAGCGAATTGAGTTAGGGAAACTTCTCTACTTTGATACAAGACTTTCAAGTTCTGAGAAGATTTCTTGTGCTACTTGTCACCACCCAAAACGCGGATGGACTGACTTAGAGCCCGTTTCTAAAGCGGTTGGGCACGAAGGTGCTACTGGACCAAGAAACTCACCGGTTGTTCTAAACACTGCATACCAAAACCGTCAGTTTTGGGATGGGCGTGCTAGAACTTTAGAGCAACAAGCATTAGGTCCTGTTGAAGCAGATGTGGAGATGAATATGCCACTTGAAGTTCTTATACCAAAGCTTAACAAGATTAAAGGCTACCAAAAACTTTTCAAAGTTGCTTATCCTGAATCTAATGGCGTTATCACAAATGATTACCTAGCAAAAGCTATCGCATCATTTGAGAGAACTGTTGTTTCGACTATCGCACCATTTGATAAGTACGCGATGGGCGATAAAGACGCTATTAGTAAAAAAGCAAAAAAAGGTTTCGACCTTTTCAAAAACAAGGCTCACTGTATCGACTGTCATGATGGTTTTAACTTCTCTGATGGAAGTTTTCACAACATCGGTCTTAACGATGGTGAACTTCATGGAAAAGAGCTAGGTCGTTACCTCACAAAAAGACGTGCTTCATGGTACGGTGTCATGAAAACACCAACACTCAGAGACATCACAAAATCTGCACCATATATGCATGATGGGAGTGTAAAATCACTCACAGAAGCTACTCATATATGTGGAAATGGTGGTCGTTATGAGCACAATGTTAAAAATAAATCTACTTTCATGGTTGATAGAAAACTAACACGAAGCGAAATCAGTGCATTAACTGCATTTTTAGAGACTCTTGAGGGTCCAGATATGAAACTTACTATACCAACTAAGTTTCCACAATAATTAAAATAAAAAGGATACAAAAATGACTACACTTCTAAAAACTTTACTAATCTCACTAGCAGTATCTGCTAGTCTAAACGCTGCTAACCATGTTATAGATCAAAAAGGAAAAACTTTTATTCCTCATGCTGTTACAGTAGCTGTTGGTGACACTATCACTTTTAAAAACTCTGACCCTTTTGCTCACAATGCTTACACTGATGATGAAGCAAATGAGTTTGATATCGGTATGCAAGCCGCTGGAAGCAGCGTGAAAGTAGATGTAAAAGCTGCTGGAACATTCAATGTTGAGTGTGCTATTCACCCAAATATGCTTTTAGAAGTTACGGCTAAATAATAGTTTTGTTAAAACTCCTACTTCTTAGTTTCACATTTGTCTCCCTCTTCTCGGGGGAAAAAGATTTTGAGCTAGGAGAAAAACTCTACAAAGAGACTTGTGTCTCTTGTCATGGAGTCGATGGAAATGCACAAACAAAGATGCACTTTATCGTCGATCCAAGAAACCTTAAAGACTCTATTTTGAATGAAGAACAGAGTTATCAAATAATAAAAAAAGGAACTCATTACTGGGGTTCAGCCGCTGATATCATGCCCTCTTTTGAATCTGTCTATAATGAAAAGCAGTTACGCTCCATCGCTCACTACATCAGCCAAAGTTTTAATCCAAACTCCCAAAAAAGAGTTCAGGAGTTGTACGCTCAAAGCCAAGAAGTCCCCCAAGAGAAGCTTCACAAGATGCTCAAACGAGGTAAAAAGATCTACAACAGAAACTGTAGTTGGTGTCATGGTTTAACAGGTAAAGGTGATGGAGAGGCTACAAAAAATCCAGAGATGTCCATCTTTCCTTATAGCCTTCAAAAGACTATTCTTACGAATGAACAGATGTTTCTTTACTCTAAATATGGTGGAAAATTTTGGGGAACCCATAAAGATGATATGCCCTCTTGGAAAAAGAAGTATGACGACTATACTCTGAAGTCTGTTATAAAATACGTCGATACAAAATTTAGGAACAATAAATGAAAACCATTCTACTAGCATTTCTCTTCACACTCAATCTTTTTGCAAATGATGTTCTCAATAAAAAGATGTTTCAAAATGGTGAAGAAATTTACTATGAAACATGTGTCTCATGTCATGGAGAGAGTGGTGAAACAAACCCAGAAATCAAACTTGTAGTTAAACCAAGAAAACTAAACTCAACCATCCTAACACAAGAACAATCTCTCTTAGTCATCAAAGAAGGCGCTCATCATTGGGGTGCGCATGCGGACATCATGCCAGCTTTTAAATATGTCTACACACAAGAGCAGATGCTCAGTGTTGCTTACTATATAACTCAAAAGTTCAACCCTAAGGGCTTAAGTAAAACCAAAAAACTACTCAAAGAGTCTAAGCCTTTAGAGTACACTCCAGAAAAAGCACTTAAAGTCGGTGAGAAGATTTTTAAAAGAAACTGTAGCCTTTGTCATGGTATCACAGGAAACGGGGAGAGTATCTATGTAGAAGAGTCTAAAGAGAACGATACTTTTATATATCCGTACAACCTAAGAAGAACTCTTTTAAATGAAGATCAGATTTTTCTCTATGCAAAATTTGGTGGGCATTTTTGGGGAACGGACAAAACAGACATGCCCTCATGGAAGAAAAAGTATAATGATGAGAAGCTTAAATCTGTAGCAAGATACATTCAACTTAAAATAAAAGAGATTAAAGAGTAATTAAAATGGTATAATCGCGAAATTGATTATACTTTTAAGGATCTACTTATGGCTCAAACAATAACAGAAAAAATATTTTCCCAACATGTTGGACATGAAGTTTTTGCGGGTGAAATAATCCGCTCAGACATCGATATGGTTATCGGAAATGATATCACAACACCTATCTCCATTAAAGCATTTGAAGATAGTGGAGCTACAGAGCTTGCTAATCCGGATGGATTTTCTATAGTTCTTGACCACTTCATCCCTGCAAAAGATATCGCTTCTGCAAACCAAGCAAAAATCTCTCGTGAATTTGCTAAAAAACACAAAATGAAAAACTTTTTTGATGAAAAAGATATGGGAATTGAACATGCACTTTTACCTGAAAAAGGTCTTGTTGTTCCAGGTGATGTTATCATCGGTGCTGATTCACATACTTGTACTCATGGTGCTCTAGGAGCGTTCTCTACTGGTATGGGTTCAACAGACTTAGCATTTGCTATGATTAGCGGTGGAAACTGGTTTAAGGTTCCTGAATCTATCAAAGTAAACCTAAGTGGTAAACCAGGTAAATACACAACGGGAAAAGATATCATTCTTGAAATAATTAGAATGATTGGCGTTGATGGAGCTCTTTATAAAACACTAGAGTTTACTGGTAGTACAGTAGAACACTTAACAATGGATGATAGATTCTCTATGTGTAATATGGCTATAGAGGCTGGTGCAAAAAGCGGAATCGTAGCTT
>JAYEHI010000168.1:0-2027 GCA_034659455.1 Campylobacterota bacterium
AGTGGTGTTATTCGTCCGTATGATATAGACCAAAACAATAATATAAACTCTTCACAGATGAGTGAAGCAAAGATATTTTATAAAACAGAAGGGGATGTTGATCGTGCAAACAAACAAGGATGGGGGAGTAAAGTCATACAAGCAGTTTGGCCTTTTTAGTCTCATATGTTTTCTATCAATTACACCGTTACAAGCTGAGAGCTTTGAGGACTTCAAAAAAACTCAAAATAGTTCTTTCTCTGAGTATAGAGATGAGAGAGATGCCGCATTTAACTCTTATTTAAAAGCGCAGTGGGAAGAGTACACAGCTAAAGAGTCTAAGCCTCTCTATGAAAAGAAGAAGCCAAAAAGCATAAACCCGTCAGTTGAAAAAAAAATCAAAAGTGTTGGTCCAAAAATACGTATTAAAATAGCAAAAGCTAAGCCAAAGCCAAAGCCCTTGCCATTAGTAAAACCAAAGCTCAAAGAAGACCTTAAGACGCATCTAAAACCGGTAGTTGTCAAGGAAGTGCCACTCATTAAACCTAAAGACATTAATTTCTTATTTTTTGGACAAAAACTCGGATTTGATGTAGATGAAAAGTTTAAAACTGCAAAGTTTTATCCTCAAAACCAAACTGGTATTTCCAACTTTTTCGATAAGGTTGCTTCAAGTGATTATGAACAGACAATTAGAGAGATTAAAAAAACATCTCAAGAGTTGTCTCTAAACGACTGGGGTGTTTACCTATTAGTAAATCAGCTCTCATCATCTTTGTTTAGCGGTAGCGATGATATAAAGCTTTTTAGTTGGTTTGTCTTTAACAAACTAGGCTATGAGGTCAAAGTTGGATTAAGTGGTAAGCATGTAGTTCTTATGCATTACAGCAAAAAAATTATTTACTCAACTCCAACTTATACTTTTAAGAAGAAAAAGTTTTATGTAGTGAGTAACTATGCAAAAGGCTCAGCTGGAAAGGTCTACACATATAAGCAGAGTTATCCAGGAGCTAGCAAAGCACTTGACTTGGAGTTAAAAACTTTGCCAAACTTTGAAAAAGATTCTCGTGAGAAAACTTTGGCATTTAAACAGTTTGGAAAAGAGTATAAAGCCTCATATACCTATGATCAAAATCTCATAGACTTTATGGCTACTTATCCACAAGCGGATTATGATACATACTTCAATGCACCTATGAGCCAAGAGACTTACCAAGAAATAGCACAAGATTTGAAGAAGTATATAGACGCTAAGCAAGCGAGTGTTGCTATAAACTTTGTCTTAAATTTTGTGCAAAAAGCTTTTAAATATGAAAGAGATCATCAACAGTTTGGCCGTGAAAAGGTTATGTTTGCAAATGAGACTCTCTATTATGACAAGTCTGATTGTGAAGATAGAGCAATTCTCTTCTCCTATCTTGTCAAAGAGCTATTTGGTGTGAGTGTAATCGGTGTGAAGTATAAAGACCATATGGCAACCGCTCTTTACATCCCCATAAAAGGTGATAGCGTTAAAGCGGGGAGAAGAGAGTTCGTTATCGCAGACCCTACATATGTAAATGCAAATATAGGTCAAAGCATGCCTCAATATAAGACTCAAATACCGCAAAGCTTTATAACGGTAAGAAAAGATAGTATGAGATGATCGAAGATAGCTGTGAACTTTTGCCAATAATTGGAACACATAGTGAGTTAGTTCAAAAGCTTAAAAGCACTCAAGTAGTTAATTGTTTTTTGATAAACATTGATAATTTCTCTAATATCAATAGTGCTTATGGTTATGAAGTTGGAAATAAGGTTCTCTGTAGTGTTGTGCAGAATTTACACATAGTAAAATCTATCGATATGGCACTATACCGGTACTCTACAGATAAGTTTGTACTCCTAAATGAGAAAGATCTAACAACTTTAGAGATGCAAAGAACAGCAGAAACAATTCTCTCTTTTTTCTCAAACACTGAACTTACGGTTGGTAAGATAGAATTAAAAATCTCTTTGAGCATTGGTATTTCTAAAGGAATTGGCTTGAGTAATATTTCAAATGCCGA
>JAYEHI010000169.1:0-2024 GCA_034659455.1 Campylobacterota bacterium
ATAGATACTTCAAACTATACTGGAATGAAAGATATATTTTATGATGAAGATGGAGAGGAGGTAAGAGTCTTTACATATGAGAAAGTTAAAAAGTATGGAAAATATTATACACCTACTTACTGGAAGATAACACCAAGTGATAAAAAAGGAAACTTCACCGAAATCATCATAGAAGACGTGAAGTACGATACGGAGATATCTGAGCAGTACTTTAGAAGGTCTGCACTTAAGAGGTTCTCGAGATAATGTTCTCCTTGGCTCTTAAAAACACTCTTTTTTATAAAAGCCGCTCTATTACCACATTTGTACTCACTTTTATATCGACTCTTTTTTTTATACTCTATGTAAGTCTTATGGATGGCTCTCACAACTCTATGCTGGAAAACTCTCTGAAAGTCTATACGGGTGCGATAGAGATATATAAAAAAGGCTACAGAGATATAGGGGGAAATGAGTATCTGCTTCATAATGTAGATGAGATAGAGAAAAAAATCGCAACAGTTGCAGGGGTAAACTCTTTTACCTCTCGTTATGAGACTTATGGACTTCTCTCAAGTAAAGAGTACTCAAGTGCGGCGATGGTAGCTGGTGTAAACGCCAACAAAGAAGTCGGCATGAGTCAGCTAAAGGAGTCTCTTGTAGAGGGGGAGTTTTTAAGTGAGAGTTCTCAAAACTGTATATATATGGGAGCTGACTTAAAGAAGAAGTTACACATAACTCTTGGAAATGAAATAAGTTTTATTGGAGCTGCGAGCGATAACTCCTTTGCAGCAGACCTCTTTAGACTCTGTGGCGTTTTTAAGACAGGCTCTTATGAGTTTGACTCTTCGGCTTCTTTTGTGAGTCGGGAGTACTTTGACACCCTTATGCTCTCAAAGAGCATGGCTTCTTACATCACGATAAATGTAGATGACTTAGCTGAGGTTGATAGAGTACAAAAAGAGATAGAGAGACTCTTGGATGATGAAGCGCTTGAAGTCTTAACATGGAAAACCCTTATGAAAGCGATGGTGGAAGCTATGGAGGTTGATAGTGTTTTTGGCTACATCTCCATGAGCCTCTTTTTTGTGGTTATATTTTTTGTTATTATGATTTTTGGCTTTATAAATGTCAGCTCACGTGTTAGAGAGTTTGGAACACTTCGCTCCATCGGACTCTCTCGCTCAAACATAAGAGCACTACTTACATGGGAGATATTTATACTCTCTACTTTAGCAGTACTCACAGCAACTCCTATAGGGGCATATATAGCCTACTATTTTAGTGTAAATCCCATCATCATCGAGGGTATGAGTGAGACTTATAAGGAGTACGGCATAGTCTCTGATGAGATGCCTCTGAGTTTTGATATGTTTACCATTTTTTGGAATGTTTTAGTCATATACACACTTAACTTTTTGAGTGTGATTTATCCCATCCGCTTTATAAACTCTTTTAAACCCGTAGAAGCGAGCCGTCATGTATAAGCTTATAATTAAACTGGCGTTTAACAATGCATTTTTACGGCTCTCACGTACTCTACTTGTCATTATTATGATAGCGGTGAGCATGAGCATGATGCTGAGTATTCAAGGTCTTTATGATGGTATGACACTCTCTATGGTGGACAAAACTAAACGCAGCGATAGCGGTGAAATAAGTCTCTATAACAAAGAATATAGAGTCTCCAAGGCTCTCAAAGACAACATACCAAACGCCACTGCCATTAAAGAGTCGCTTCAAAAGAACCCAGAAGTAAACGCCGTAGTCCTGCGACTCAAGGCTGAGGGTTTAAGCTCGACAGCAAGAAAGTCCGCTTTTTCAACTGTGATAGGCATAGACCTCAAAGATGAGGAGAAGTTTGGAGACTTTAGCGAGTTTTTAAAGCGTGATGTTGATTGCAAAGAGGAGTCTTCCAAAAAATGCGGTGAGTTGCGTTTAGATAAACGCGGGGTACTTGTAGCAAGTGAGTTAGCAAAAACTCTCAAGATAAAAATAGGCTCAAAAATCATCTACTCAACGCAAGATAGTAGTGGAGAGATAAA
>JAYEHI010000170.1:0-2692 GCA_034659455.1 Campylobacterota bacterium
CTACTTATCTGTTTTGAGCTGCGTTTTAAAGAGCTCTGGAAGATGGCTGAGGGAGCGGATATTATAGCAGTTCCTTCTTGGTGGGGAGTTTTAAGAACCGAGCATTTTAAAGCTTTGACTCAAACACTAGCGATAATGAACCAATGTTACGTAGTGGCAAGTGACTCTTTGAATGAGGAGTGCTCTAAGATGAGTGGCATTATAAAACCAAATGGAGAGGTTCTAAGAAACGGGAATAGTGCTTGCTTAAGTGTAGAGTATAAAACAAAAGAGATAGCACTCATGAGACGCTATATGGATGTAGGGATAAAATAACTTGGATAGAATAACAGCAACGAAAACAGCACGCATGGCAGATGAGATTGAGAGAGTATTTGCAGTCTCCCCAGAGGTGAAAAAGGCGATAGCTTCGACAAATAGAGAAGCTTTTGTGGCGACGGGTTTTAAGCATAGTGCTTATAAGTTAGATGCACTTCCAATAGGCGGATCACAGTTCATAAGCTCCCCTCTAACAGTGGCAAAAATGACGGAGTACCTCTTTCCTCGTGGTGCTGATAGAGTCTTAGAAGTTGGGTGTGGTAGTGGATATCAGGCTGCTGTACTCTCGCATCTCTTCCGTGGTGTATTTACCATTGAGCGCATCGAGCCACTACTGCTTGAGGCGAAAGGGCGTTTTAGAAAGCTTGGGATAAATAACATTCATACTCGTACTGATGATGGTCAAAACGGCTGGATATCTTACGCACCCTATGACCGTATACTTTTTTCAGCCACGGCAAAAGAGATTCCAGCAAAACTTTTTGACCAGCTTGCAGATGGTGGCATCTTGGTCGCACCGATTCAAAAAGGAAGCAGACAGGTCATCACTCGCTTTATTAAAAACGGTGCCTCTATTGAAGAAGAGGAGCTTGAAGATTGTGACTTTGTTCCTGTTTTGGATGGTGTAGTGAAGTAAACTAAGGAGTTTATCATGATGAAGAAGTTATTAGTTGTGGCACTCTTGGCAAGTTCTGTTTTTGGAGCAACACCTTTTGAAGAGGCATATAAAGTCTACAAGACAGATGATTTTAAAACTTCACTGAAGATGTTCATAGAGTTAGTGGACAGAGATAAAGATTATGATGCCGCATACATACTTGGATATATGTATGAGCATGGAGAGGGCTGTGAGATAGATATAAAAAAGTCTCAAGAGTATTACAAGTTCTCCTCTCATGGTTATTATTGGCAGAGTAAACCCGATCCGAGTCGTGAGATAAAAAAAGAGCACAATAGAATTTTTAACTCTCTTGAACAGTCTGATGATGAGACTACACAAGAGAGCATAAGACAATACACACAATCTCTCTACAGTATCAAAGCACATGGAACTACCTATTTTTTACCACTTAGTTATAGATATGATGGGAGCTATCCAGATACTAATGGACACAAAGCATTAGATAACGAAACAGAGTTTCAAATCAGTATAAAGTATGATTTTGCAGCTAACCTCGTAGGTCTGAGTGAAGTCTACTCCATAGGGTATACACAACTCTCTTTTTGGCAACTCTATGCAGACTCAGCTTACTTCAGAGAGACGAACTATAATCCAGAAGCTTTTATAACTTTACCCGTCTCTACGGAGTACTTAAAAGCAGTGAGAGTAGGGTTTGCACACCAGTCAAATGGACGCGGAGGTGTAGAGGAGCGTTCATGGAACTACCTAGCCTCTAGTTTTTACTTTCAGACAGGGTTTTTCTTTACGGAGTTGAAACTCTGGAAAAATGTTTTCTCATTGAAGTATAACCCCGACCTAATAGACTACTTAGGATATGGCGAAATTCAGTTTGTACTACCTTATAAAAAGCATATCCTCAAACTAAGATCTCGAAACACTTTTAGTAAGTACAGAGCGACAGAGGTGAACTACTCTTATCCTCTTTTTGGCTCAAAAGACCTTTTTTTGTACATAAAGGGTTTCAGTGGATATGGGGAATCGCTTATAGATTATGATAACAAAGTTCATAAACTTGGGATTGGGTTTAGTATATCAAGGTAGAGGTATAGTATTTCATATTATGTTATAATCTAAATAAAATTAACTTGGATTATAATTATGAGAGCTACAAAAGAGAATATAGTCTTTTTTTTACAAGAGATCAAAGATAAACTTTCAACTCAAGGTATCTCTCATATAGCTCTATTTGGTAGTTATGCTCGTGGTGAAGCGGGTGTCTACAGTGACATTGACATAGCAATCAAAAAAGATAAAAATTACTTACAAACTAGAAGTGCTTATGACTATTTTGATCAAGTCGCCAGTATAAAGACTCTCCTTCGAGAAAAATTTCATAAAAATAGCGATATATTTGATTTAGATAGTAACTCTAGTATGAAGCAATCTATAATAAAAGACTTGATTTATGTTTAGTGAAAAAGCACTCGATAGAGTACGTGTTATTGAGAAAAAAATCAAGTTTATTAATGCTATTGTAGATGAAAAAAGCTCTGTTATAAAAGCTTTAGAAGATGAACAAAATGCAAGAGCTTCAATTCTTATGCATTTAACATCTATTGCAGAACAGTTTGACAAACTTCTACATAATGGTGAATTAGAACTTCTCTCTTATTTTGAGAAACAGGATATTAAAGGAAGTTACGAGTTGCGAAACTTTATTGCACATGATTACGAAGGTGTAGATTTATACAT
>JAYEHI010000170.1:2792-4467 GCA_034659455.1 Campylobacterota bacterium
GGAAAGAAAAAACGCAATGTCGGTGATGCTTTTAAGCACATCATCTCTGATAACGTAAAAGTAGATATGGTAGTGACATTTAACCTTAGAAGTCTCAAAAACTACTTCACACTTCGTGATAGTGGTGCGGCGTTTTTCCAGATAAGATGGCTTGCTCAGGAGATGATGAGAGTCACTCCAAAAAAATACCTTGATTTAATCATCAAACAAAAGTAGGAAAATATGTATAAAATTTTACTTCCAATGGCACTACTGTTAAGTGGATGTTCTCACTTTACGATAAATGCCACTATGTGTGATCAAATAGCAAGTGAACCAAATGCCCTAATGCCTCAAGAGTGTAGAGACTACAGTGAAAAAGATGCAGATCAAGCTTTTAACAAAGTAGTAGATGAGAAAAAAGTATCTGATAAAGATATCAAATTTGATAAAGAAGAGGCGGAATAATTACTTGATAAAAAAAATAGAAACAGCAAAAACCCTTCTTGAAGCCCTCCCTTTTATAAAAGAGTATAGAAATAAAATCTTCGTTATTAAGTACGGTGGTTCAGCACAGGTAAACCCAGTACTCAAAGATAAGTTCGCTCAAGATGTGATACTTCTTTACCTAGTAGGTATCAAGCCAGTTATCGTTCACGGTGGTGGCAACAGAATCAACGGTATGCTTGATAAGCTTGGTGTTGAGAGTGAGTTTGTCGATGGGATGAGAGTTACAAGCGAGCAGGTGATGGAAGTAGTAGAGATGGTTCTTAGTGGAAGTATCAACAAAGAGATTACACTACTACTTAACAAGCATGGCGGTAAGGCAATGGGTATCAGTGGTAAAGATGCTAGCTTCATCGGTGCAGAGCCTAAAGCTAACGGGAAGTACGGTCTAGTTGGCGAGATAACAAGCGTTGATGAAAGTGTTATCCACAAACTGCTTGATGATAAGTTCATTCCAGTTATCGCTCCTATAGCCTCTGGAGATGATATCTCTCACCCTGGTTTTAACATAAACGCAGACCTAGCAGCAAGTAGAATAGCCGCAGAGATAGGGGCTGAAAAAGTTATATTTATGACAGATATAGTTGGCGTTTTAGATAAAGAGAAGAACCTACTAACAACTCTTACGGAAGCGGAGATAGACTCTTACAAGGCTGATGAGACCATTCATGGCGGTATGATTCCAAAAGTAGACGCTTGTTTAGAAGCGGTGCATGGTGGCGTGAAAAAAGCACACATCATCGATGGTAGAGTTGAGCACTCCATACTTTTAGAGATTTTAACTAGTGAAGGTATCGGAACGGTTATCAAAGAGTCTTAAAGGAGTCAAGATGCAATATCCAAAGTTTACCCCCGAACATAAATCACTTATGGCAAAGTACCTTACAAAAGAGGTTTTTGAAGCATTAAAGAGTAAAAAAACTTCTAGTGGTTTCAGTATCTTAGATGCAGTGAACTCAGGTGTAAAAAATCCCGATAGCGGTATAGGCGCGTACGCGGGCGATGAAGAGTCGTATACAACTTTTGGACTGCTCTTTGACCCAATCATAGAGGAGTACCATGGCTTTTGTAAAGATGACACGCACAAGAGCAATCTTAATCCAGACGATCTAAATGCTCCAAATCCAGACCCCCAAGGTAAGTTTATAATCTCTACTCGTATCAGAGTTGGAAGAAACCTTGACCAGCT
>JAYEHI010000170.1:4567-6301 GCA_034659455.1 Campylobacterota bacterium
TTTACGACATCTCTAACAAACGCCGTCTTGGCGTTAGTGAAGTAGAGTGTGTGCAAGATATGTACGATGGTGTTGTAGAGCTTATAGCTGTAGAAAAAGTCTTATAGCCAAAATTTGAAAAAGAGAGAGAAGGAAAAAAATGAGAAGTAGTGTATGTGAACTCTGTTCAAGTCCAGATGGTGTTAGTGAAGTTGAGTTGCCAGTAAGTGATGGAAGTGTTGAACAGTCCATATGCATCTGTGTTAACTGTAAAACACAGATAGAGAGTGGCGAGTTGGATGAAAATCACTTCAACTGTCTCAACGACTCTATGTGGAGTGAAACACCAGCCACTAAAATAATGTCATACATTCTCTGGAATAGACTAGGTCGTCAAGATATGGTTGAGATGATGTACTTAGAAGAAGATGAGTTGAACTTGGCACAACGAGCAGTAGAAAAAGAGACTAACAAACTAGTCTATAAAGATGCTAACGGTGTTATACTCCAAGCTGGAGACACTGTCGTCATTACAAAAGACTTAGATGTAAAAGGAACAGGCTTCACAGCTAAACGCGGAACAGCTGTTCGCAATATCGGTCTTGTTCCAAATGACGAGACCCATATAGAGGGTCGCGTAAATGGTGTGAAGATTCACATACTAACTTGTTATCTAAAGAAGTCGTAACAGTGCAACCAACAGATAGATTTCATAAAATAGATAAAGATTTTCGTAACCCTTTTGCTCGTGATAGAGATAGAATAATCCACTCAGGCTCTTTTAGGAAGCTAGAGTACAAAACACAGGTCTTTTTAAATCATGAGGGAGACTTTTTTCGTACTCGCTTGACTCACTCTATAGAAGTCTCTCAAATAGCTCGCTCCATTACGTCGACTCTTGGACTTAACGAGTCACTTGCAGAGGCTATAGCCCTTGCTCACGACTTAGGTCACACACCTTTTGGTCATGTAGGTGGCGATACACTTGACGAGTGTTTAAAAGAGGATGGATTTAGTAATGGTTTTGAGCACAATTTTCAGAGTTTTCGAGTAGTCTCTAAGCTAGAGAAACGCTACAAAAATTTTGATGGGCTGAACCTTACATTTGCAACACTTGAGGGTATACTCAAGCACTCTTATCCTTATCACAAGTCATTTTTGCCAGCATCGGTTCATGAGCAGTTTAACCTAGACAAGCACCCCTCTTACGAGGCGATGATAGTTGACCGTGCTGATGAGATAGCCTACACGAGTCATGATATTGATGATGGTGTTAACTCGGGGCTTATCAGTTTTGAGGACTTAAAAGAGAGCGAACTTGTTTGTGAGATTTTGGAGAAGGTCTCTGCAGAGGGGGTTGGCGCGGAGAATGATGAGATGTTTCGTTATAGATTTAGCTCGCATCTTATCAACCATCTCGTCTACTCACTCTTAGAGTACTCAGAACCTAGATTGCAAGAGAGCTCGGATGAAATGCCAATAGGCATGGACAAAGAGTTAGAGACAAAACTCAAAAAACTTAAAAAACTGATGTACGTTAAGATGTATCAACACAAAAGCATAGTGCGTAAGATGTATGCTGGAAAGCAAGCGATAAAAGGCATCTATAGAGGTCTTATGGAAGAGGAAAAAATGCTGCCGCCTTTTTACTTAGAGCAGCTCTCTTACCGTAAAAAACATCGCGTTGTGGCGGATTACATAGCGAGTATGAGCGATAGATATGCACTTGATTTTTATAATGAAATGTATGGAAAA
>JAYEHI010000170.1:6401-10121 GCA_034659455.1 Campylobacterota bacterium
AAGGGCGAGATAAAAGCACTCTATGATGATAAGCTGGAGTTTGATAGTAGTGAGATTGGGCTGTACACTTTTGACTTTGATGACGTTAAAAGAATCAAGAGTTATCATATCATTAGTGTTAACATTGAAAACCTTGCATCGTTTCCTGGTATTTTGCGGCTTAAGGGCGATACACTGAGTATCATTCAGGGTCAAAACAGATACGAGTTTAAACGCCAAGAGATAGTCTCTTTTGCTCCTGATGGAGAGTATGAGAGAAACTTCTGGTCAGCAAAAGCGACACTGAGTCTGGATCTGAGAAGTGGAAATACAAATCAGTATGATTATAGTGCCACTCTCAATGCTCAGAGACGTACTTCAGAGTCTCGTCTGAGTTTTGACTACTTAGGGCGTATAACTTCTAAAGATGATGAGCAGACGGCAAATGACCATCGACTAAGCCAAAAATACGATAGATACCTAACTCGTCACTTTTTCTGGACACCAGCGTTTAGTGAGTACTATACAGATAAGTATAAAAATATTGACTCCCAGCTCACCTATGGTTTTGGAGTCGGTTATACATTAATAGATACCAAAAGAACTACTTGGAGTTTCTCAGGTGGTCCAGCATTTTTATATACAAAGTATGGGACAGTTAGTAGTGATAGAGAAGAGAGTATCTACTCCCCAGCCTTAGAGATTAGCACTCTTTATGACGTAGAGTGGAGCAAAATAACAGACATAGTATATAACTATAAATTAACTTTTACAGACGACAAAGCGGGAGAGTATAAACACCACATGATGTTAACTTTGGAAAATGAACTTACATCGTGGTTAGATTTAGACGTGACTGGTGTTTGGGATTATATTTTATCACCTGAAGAGTCTGCACAAGGCTCACTTCCAAAAAATAGTGATTTTCAGATTCTTGTTGGTTTAGGGGTGGAGTTTTAGTTTTACAGCATAAAAAGTTTATGTTTTGAAGGTTTTTGGAAGTTTAAGATTGAGAAGTTTTTGTGCATAAACGCTAGCCCCGAGGGACAAACGCTTACAGACGTGATTCGTAACGTCTCATCATATAAAGACGTTTAAGCATTTTCTTACGAGATGCAATTTTGAATTTCTTACGTTTTTCAGTTTCCGTTTCGTGGAAACGGCGAGCACGAGCTTCTGTAACGATTAAGTTACGGTCAGTCTGCTTTTTGAAACGTCTATAAGAAGCGTCAAAGTTATCATCATGGCGTAGTACGATACCAGGCATATCACATCACCCACTTTCATTTAAATTTGACCAGAAGTATAGCGTAACTATTCTTCTTTTTTTCTTTTTTTACAATCTGTGTCACTTCCAAAGAAGCATTTTCTGTTTTTTATGATGCGATAAGTGAAAAATATAAGAATGACAAGACCAAGAGAAATACTCATAAGTGCTTGTATCGCAAAACCTTTTTCATAGAAATTGTAAGCACCAGCAAAGAGCACCATGGCGATAAGAAAACACATTTTATTTCTTCTTTTCAAAGGAGCAATTTACCTCTGCCATATCACTTGGATAAGCTCTCTTTTGCGCAATCTCTCTTGCAAGCTTTGTAATCTCATTTTCATTCAGGGAGTGGAGCATTTTAAACTCTCTGTTTCCTTGAGACTCTCCATCTAAGATATCTAGCTTTATAAGTTCTTGAGTGATTGAGTCGACCATGGATAAAATAGAGGAGGCTTTGACTATCTCACATCTTGCATATCTACGAGACTCAAAAGAGACCTCTGAAGCACGAAGTGTTTTATCATAACCGGGAATCTGTTGTGCTCCATAGAGGGGTCTTGAGGCTATTTTAGCATCTTTAAACGCTGGAATATACTGTGTAAGATGCTCTATAGCAGAGGCTGTTCTCTCCTCTATAACAGAGCTATGCCACCCTCTGTTTATCTTTTGCAGAAAGATTTCATCGAGTTTGGGGTGAGAACTCTCATCACAACTTGCTACGAGTCCATTCTCAAAGAGAGTTATGTCATTTGTCATTCCATGAAGCTGGAAGTGTCCACCGGGGTAGGGTGTGAACTGTGCCATCCCTTTTGGTGTGCCTCTTTGACCATGAAATATCACCTCTGGCCAGAGTGCGTCGCTATGCTCCCATTTTACTACATAAGCAGCTTTAAACTCTGTGAGTCGAGGACGTTTGAGCGAGAGCATATCATCTAACTCTCCCGTTCTAAATCCAGCGGCATTTATGAGGTAGTCAAACTCTTCGCACTTTGTAGTATCTGCCTTTTCATAAGTGAGAGAGAAAGAGTCTTCATTGCATACGACATCCCTTACCTGAGTCTGTTTGAGTATTTTGGCATTTGGGATTTTCTCAAGGGCGAGCGATGCACTTGCGGAGATTCTAAACATATTAAGCCCATACTCTTGAACGATGATAAGAGGAAACTGCAACCGCTCTAGGTTAATATTTTTTGAGACGATAATCATCCACTCATCAAGCTCTTTTGGCTTTTGAACATCGGGCTTTTTTTGGAGTTTGAGGATATCCTCTTTTGAGTAGAGTTTGTAGTAGTTTTCAGGTTCACCAAGAACTCTGTTTTTTTCATCAAGTTTTATAAGTTTTTTATATTCACTTTGTAGGGTTTGAAGTCTTTGGATTAGCTCTGTTGGTGTTTGTGGGTCATCTATGGGAGTCGCTAATACGGTAGGGCGAAAGTCGATACCGTGAGGATAAAAACGCAGAAGCTCTATGGACTGTTTCAAAAGGGCGACACACTGCTCATCATCTATCTCTCTGTAGAGGTTTCCCCCTGCATGAAGATGACACATCGGCGGACCAGAAACAAGGGAGTCCTCTTTTTCAAAGAGTGTCACATCAAGACCAAGCATACCAAGATATAGAGCTGTAGAAGCTCCCGCTATGCCACCGCCAACTATCGCTATTTTTGCACTTTTTTGCATAAGTTTTTCTCTATAATTCGATGATTTTGGTGAACTCATCTACACTAAAAGTCGGCTCATAGATAGATATCTCTTCACCATAGTTGTAGCCATAAGTAACACCTATACTATCCATGCTAGCAGCTTTGGCTGCAAGGATGTCGTTTTTGGAATCCCCAACCATAACACTCTCTTGAGGTAAAAACCCTAACTCGGAGCATACATGCAAGAGTGGCATGGGGGATGGTTTTTTCTCTTGAAGCGAATCTCCACCTAGAGTCAGCTCAAAGTATTGCTCTATCTGGAGCACTTCAAGAATTTTTGGAACAAAGCCAATAGGCTTATTGGTTACAATGGCGAGAGTATATCCTCTATTTTGAAGGGTTTGTAGTGTGTTTTTGACATTTGGATAGAGTTTTGTCTTAACGCAGACATTTTTTTTATAGTGGGCTAAAAATAGTTGAAGGGCTTTTTGAAAAAGGGCTGAGTCGATATTCTTGTCAATATCTACACTACCACTTAGTGCTCTTTTAACAAGTGTTTGCGCACCGTTACCAACCCACTGGTGAATAGTCGCCTCGCTAAACTCTTGACGTCCTAACTCTTGAAGTGTTATGTTCAGAGCAAGAGCGAGATCATCTCCACTATCAATAAGTGTACCATCAAGGTCAAATATTATGAGTTTTTTATCTTCTAGCTTCAAGTGATTTGCCTTGGTTGAAAATTGGGTGAAATTATATCAAATTACTCTGCTTTAATCCACTTGAGAGTATAATCTTTTTTATGATTGCACAAGACTCCATAGAAGCCCT
>JAYEHI010000171.1:0-8393 GCA_034659455.1 Campylobacterota bacterium
TTCAAAACTCCATCTACTCATAGAAGCGTTTTGAGCCATCTCAAACTCACTTACTGCAACACCACCAGCGTTTGCTGCTTTTGCAGGAGCAAAACATACCTTATGAAATAAAAAGTCATTGATAGCTTTTGGAGTAGATGGCATATTCGCCCCCTCCGTCACACTTACAACGCCATTGACTATAAGGTTTTGAGCGTCAATGTCTGTTAATTCGTTTTGAGTAGCGCATGGAAACGCCGCGTAACAAGGAATATCCCATACTGCATGAGCACCCTCTGGATAATCTTCCACTTTTATATACTTCGCTTCTGCATGAACTTCTACATACTCCTCAAGCGAAGCGCGACGATTAAGTTTTATATCTTTTAGTAGGTCTAAGTCAACACCACGAGAGTCATAAATAGTCCCTCTGGAGTCTGTACAAGTTACAGGAATGGCACCTAAATGTTGTAGTTTTTCAATAGCATGAAGTGCCACATTTCCAGCTCCACTTACAGTACAAATCTTGCCCTCAAGCGTCTCTTTTCCTTCCATCTCAAGCATAGTCTCAGTAAAGTAAACCGCTCCATAACCCGTAGCTTCAGGACGCATCAAAGATCCACCAAAGAAAAATGGCTTACCAGTTAAAACACCCTCAAAAGATGAAGTGATTTTCTTGTACTCACCAAAAAGGTAACCTATTTCACGACCACCAACACCAATATCTCCAGCAGGAACATCAATACGTGGACCTATATACTTATGGAGCTCAGTCATAAACGCCGAACAGAACTTCATAACTTCAAAGTCTGATTTTCCTTTAGGGTCAAAATCACTACCACCTTTACCACCACCGATAGGCAGACCAGTAAGTGCATTTTTAAGAATCTGCTCAAACCCTAGAAACTTTAATATTCCCTCATTTACGGTAGGGTGAAAACGCAGCCCACCTTTATATGGCCCAAGAGCATTGTTAAACTGCACACGATAACCTGTATTTACTTGAATGTTTTGATTGTCATCCAACCATGTCACTTTAAACTTAAAGACTCTATCTGGAACAACAAGGCGTTCTAAAATTGCATGCTTTTTATATTTTTCATCTGACTCTAAAAGTGGTGCTATTGAGTATATTACCTCTTCCATTGCCTGAAAAAACACTTTGTTTTCAGCACAATTTCCATTTTCAAATTTTTTAATTTCTGCTTCAGCTATTGACATTTATTTATATTCCTTATTATTTTTATATCGAATTATAGTGCATTTTTAAGCATCATTCGACGTAAATACGCTATTTTACTCTGTAAAGGCAAATCTTTTGGACAGACATCCTCACACCCTAAAAGTGTCATACAGCCAAAAACGCCATCTTCATCCCCTATCATTTCATAGAACTCATCATCACTTCGTTTATCACGAGGGTCTAGATGATAGCGAGCTATCTTATTTAGCCCTACTGCCCCAACGAAGTTCTCTCTCATCTGTATAGTCCCACATCCAGCCACACAGCATCCACACTCAACACAGCGGTCAAGTTCATAAATCTCATCAGCTAGTTCAGGCTCCATTCTCTCTTCAAGTTTATCTACATTGAGTTCATTTGACTTATCATGTATCCAAGTTTCAAGTCTCTCATTGAGACCTCGCATCCACTTTCCACTATAGATGGAGAGGTCACCAATTAGCTCAAAAAGAGGCAGAGGTGCTAGAGTAATATGTGCATCGAGTTTTTTTGTAAGTGTGCGACAAGCGAGTGTTGGTTTTCCATTGACTAACATCGAACAAGATCCACAAATACCTGCACGACATACGAAATCAAACTTTAGTGAATTATCATGATGCTCTCTTATCTCGTTTAAAACTACAAAAAGTGTCATTCCATCAGCTTCTTCTACTTCAAAACTCTCCATATGTGGAAAATCCTCAGGGTCATGTGGATCAAAACGCAGTATGCTTATTGTTAAAATTCTCGGGCTTTTCTCTTCACTCATACATTTTCTCCTAGTCTCTCATTTATACCTTGGTACTTCTTTGGAAGTTTTTCTATAAATGGCATTATCGCATTTTGTATCTCAACTCTGCTTTTACCTTGCTCTTGAAGCTCTTTAGTTATAGCGTCTACCGCTGATTGTCTCATTGGGGTACTCGGATGATGTGTTGTCAAATCTTTTCCATATCCACGAAACCCCGGAGGCATCTCCATCTCACCAATGCTAATCTCTTCATAACTCATTGTCGGCATCTCATCTTCTTCGTTTGGCCAAGTAGTTATAGAGCGTTTGAGCCAGTTTGCGTCATCGCGTTTTGGATAGTCTTCACGCGAATGTGCACCACGACTCTCAGTTCTAAGAAGTGCTCCAAGAGCGACCGTGAGCGCTACTTTTATCATCTTCTGTGTTCTATAGGCGTTTACAAGAGCTGGATTAGCCGCACGAGACTTTGAGCGAAAGACTTCTATGTTTTTAGCCCTCTGATGTAACTCTTTAAGCTCATCCACTGCTTTTTGTAGGTCCTCTCCATTTCTAAAGATACCTACGTCTTCCATCATTATCTCTTCCATGCGACGACGAAGAACATAAGCATCTTCACCATTCTCTTTGGCAAAAAGTGCATCGAGTTTATCCTGTTCTATCTTCATAAACTTCTCTATGTTTGCGGTATGTATCGAGAGGTGAGACTCAGCACTCTCCAAATAATCACTAATATACTCTGCCACAAGCATCCCCGCAACTACCGTTTCACTCACAGAATTTCCACCAAGACGGTTAAATCCATGCATATCCCAACAAGCAGCTTCTCCTGCAGAGTAGAGACCTTTAAGAGTCTGTGACTCCCCTGTGTATTTTGTACGGATTCCACCCATTGAGTAGTGCTGCGTTGGACGAACTGGTATCCAATCAACCGCTGGATCTATCCCTAAAAAGTTTTCGCATATCTCTTTTACTTCTCTAAGGTTTTTCTCTATGTGTTCACGACCAAGTATCGTGATATCAAGCCATAAATGGTCCCCATAACGGCTCTTAACACCCTTACCTTTTCTCATATGCTCAGTCATACGGCGACTTACTACATCACGAGAAGCGAGCTCTTTTTTCTCTGGTTCATAATCTGGCATAAATCTATATCCATCTTTATCAAGCAGAAGTCCACCATCTCCACGACACCCCTCAGTTGTCAAGATCCCAACAGGAACTATGGCAGTCGGATGAAACTGAATCGCTTCCATATTTCCCAAAGTTGCCACTCCCGTCTCTAACGCGATGGCTTGCCCCATTCCTTGACAGATGATGGCGTTTGTCGAGACACTATAGATGCGACCATACCCACCCGTAGCGATAGTTGTCGCTTTTGATACATAAGCTACAAGTTCTCCACTCATCAAGTTTCTAGCTATCGCTCCATAACAGCGACCATTTTCATGTATAAGACTTATCGCCTCTAAACGCTCATGTATCTCTACTTTATCTTCGTGGGCTTTGTTATCCATAGCATAGAGCATAGAGTGACCCGTTCCATCAGAGGTATAGCAGGTTCTCCATTTTTTTGTACCACCAAAATCACGAGCGGTGATGAGTCCATGTGCCTCATCTTTTTCCGTTATGGTGACTTTTTTGGCATTTATGATTGCAGTATGCTCGCCACGTTTTACTCTCGTCCAGGGAACTCCCCAGTGTGCAAGTTCACGTATCGCTTTTGGTGCACAGTGAGTAAACATACGAGCGACCATCTGATCAGCTCCCCAGTCACTCCCTTTGATAGTATCAGAGAAGTGAACATCTTCGTTATCACCCTCTCCCATGTTTGAGTTTGCTAAAGAGGCTTGCATACCACCTTGAGCAGCTGAAGAGTGACTGCGTTTAGGTGGAACGAGAGTAAGAACTACTGCGTCATGACCTCTCTCCTTTACACCAGTAGCGACTCTTAACCCTGCAAGTCCACCACCTATGATGAGAACATCGGTATAAACAACTTTCATTAGTGAGCCTCCATTTTAATCGTCTCGGATTTATACTTAACGCCATCGCTAAAGTCGTGAGTGAGACCTATGTAGGTATATTTAGCTAAAGAAGCGAGCCCTATTACTATATAAAGAGCTATCATAAACTTCATAAGCATCTTAAATCTTGCACGAGAAACTTTAGTGTTTTTTCCTTCACCAAAGCCCCACTTGAGGGCTAAACGATAAAGCCCGATAAATGCATGAGAGACAACTGAGATAAGAAGCATAAAGTAAAGTGGTCCCATGAACTCATCTACAACACGAGATGAACTAGCGTATGGACCGATGTTGGCTGGTTGAGTCAGCATGATGTAAAGGTGAACAGAACCGATGAAAAACATCATAAACCCAGTGATAACCTGAACCATCCAGAGGTATGAGTCCTCATGTTTCATTCTCGTGGTATGCTCTTTTATGATTTTATAGTCTCGATATGAAGCTGGAAACTTACGGATGGCAATAGCTGCATGAAGTATAAAAATAGTTCCTATAAACGCAGCTAAAAAAGAGATGATTCCAGGATAGGTCTCTCCAAAGAAGTAATACCCCTCAAACATTATGGTCACTCTATACATCATCTCTTCTGAGATAAGTATAGAAGCTTCAAACAGAATATGCCCCATGATAAAAACTGCTAAAACAAGACCCGTCAAGCTCTGCAGAAAATCCAGCCTAGCTGGTGTCCTATTCATCTCTTTTTTCTTCATAATTACTCCAATGATTAATTATGACATTTTACTATAATTAAGCAATAAATCTAATATTATTTTATAATATTAGAAAAAGCCTAAGTCATCATCACTAAACTCTTCGCTAGACTCTTCACCAACGCTATTAAACATAGACTCAATCTCAAAAACGCCATTTGAAAATGAAGCATCAAAATAGTATATATTTTGTGCTGTTGTATTGATAAAGATATTTGTAATCCAGTTTGATATGTCTTTTTCAAGATTTAAAAGTAAACTTACCAAGAGTAATTTTTTCTCTTGATTAGCTAGCTCTTCTTGTGTGATATTGCCTATAAAAGAGTTTAGCTTAATAAAAGCACGCGACACAATAGGAAATATTACGAGACTGTTTACAATATCGATAAACTCGTTTAAATAGCTAGATATTTGACTTAAAGAGTTCATCCCCACTGCAGACTCTTCTCTCTCTAGAATATCAATTTCAGAAACTAAATCATCGAGTACTTCCAAAAAGTTTTCTATTTTATCCACTATCGAATCGTCCAACTGCTCTAAAAACTCTTCTGAGCTAAGTTTGTTGTCAGTCGTCGAGAATCTTAAATCCTTCTCGTGTTCATCACTCATTTGAGTGATTTTTTCACAAAATGCCGCTTTTGTTTTTTGTTCATCGATTTTGATATCTGTTTTGCCAACAAGGGTGTTTAGCATAGCTATCACATCTTGAGCTTCTTTTTGCTTGGCTATAGGTTGAAGTTTAGAAATTATAAAATTATAGTGATTTCTAAACTCTATCGCCTCGTCAACTTGCTCTTCAAGGTCACTTATATAGTGACTAAACTCTTTTTTTTCTGCTATTTTTTTTAAGACTCTATAGAGTAAGATAAAAAGTTTTTGCTTATTTACGGGTTTTGGTAAAATTCCATCTATGAAGTAATAAGCTAAATCTTGATTCTTTGCAACGTCTGTAGTAGCAGTAATAGCAATAATACTCTGCTCCATTGATATATCACGTATCTCTTTGACGAGTTGGGTCCCACTCATAATCGGCATATCAACATCTGTCACTATCAAATCATAATACGTTTGATTTTTGTTCCACTTATCTAAGGCTATCTGACCATTTAAGGCTGTATCACAAACACTAAAGTACTCTCCAAATAGTATTTTGTATAAGTTTATATTAGTGACTTGATCTTCAACTATCAAGATTCTCATATCTCTTGCATATGCCTTTACTAGAGGAGTAAGCTTATCTGCAACTTCATCTAAATTATACATCTAAAATAACATCCTTATACATGTCTCTTATTTCTAAAAACTTATCTATATTTTCAATAAATAAATCTATCAAAGTAGGATCAAAATGCGTCCCTCTATTCTCTTTAAGTAGGTCAAGTATTTTCTCCAAAGGCCACGCTTTTTTATAGCATCTATCTGCGCCTAAAGCATCAAATACATCACAAACTGCCGTTATTCGTCCATATATATGAATCTCTTCACCCTTAAGCCCTCTAGGGTAACCGCTACCATCCCATTTCTCGTGGTGTTCATAAGCTACTGTCGCCGATGTTTTTAAGATGTCTCGACTTGAACTTTTGAGCATCTCATAACCAAGTGTTGCATGTGTTTTCATGATTTCAAACTCATCAAAAGTAAGTTTTCCGGGCTTGTTTAAAATGCTATCGGCAATTCCAACCTTACCTATATCATGCATTGGAGAAGCCAGTTTAAGTAGCTCAGACTTCTCTTCGCTTAGTCCAACAAGTCTAGCTAGTGTATAGGAGTAGTTAGCCACCCTCTTTACGTGATTGCCTGTCTCTTTACTTCTAGTCTCACCTATCGCACCCATAGTGTAAACGACCTCTTTTTGAGTGTCTATCACATCGCTAACTGCTAGGTCGAGCTGTTTTTTTAGATCTTCTTTATAGAGTTCAAGTTCTGTAATGTCCCGCCTGATGCTCATATATTCAATAATATTGTTATTTAAATCAAGTAAGGGAACAATTACACTATCGACCACATAAGTGCTTCCATCTTTTGCCTTGTTTGTTACGACTCCCTTCCATGTTTTTTTAGAGCTTATTGTTTTCCACATCTCAACAAAAAACTCTTTAGACATCTTCTCTGAGCGTAGTAGTCTATGATTTTTACCCATAAGTTCCTCCACAGAGTACTGAGAGACTTCGCAAAACCGTGAGTTTGCATATGTAATGTTTCCATCTGTATCTGTTTTTGAGACGATGGTCGTGTCATCGATAGTAGTTTTATACTGACTTAGCAAAAGAGTATTCAATTGGGCATCTCTTTTCTGTTTTATTAACTCAAAGCTCTCATTTAAGACACTCATAAATTTTGTTGGCTTAATTGGCTTTTCTATGAAATAATTAACGCGAAGTTCTATAGCTCGAATAAGATCACTCTTACTTTCAAGTCCAGTAACCATCATAAAAATTTGATTTGTATTGAGTATTTTAATTTTTTCAATGAGTTCAAAACCGTCCATTATAGGCATTAACATATCTGTAATAACTAAATCAAAAGCTTTTTGCTTGTATGCAGCTAATGCTTCTTCTCCGTTTGATGCAAATACAACATTCTCTATTTCATTCGTTTCAAAAATGACCTTAACAAAGTCACGTACGGAACTTGTGTCTTCCACATACAATATAGCATAGTTATTTTTCATACTCATAGCCCCATTTATTCATTGGTATCTCAAAAATTATCCTTTATTATACACAAATGAGATATAAATATCTAGTAGAAAAATCCTTATGTATAAAAATAATGCTATACTAATTAAATACAAACTTGTTTCAAGGAAATTTTAAGTGTTTGAATTTTTCACCTCCTTTATATCCATTGCTATATTTCTTATGCTTTATAGGTTTTTAAAGGGTCCCACTTTAAGTGATAGGGTTTTAGCCTTTGATGTTATCGGTATTGTACTTATCTCCTTTTTAGTTATTTTATCACTCTACTTTAACTCTAGTCTCTATCTCGATATCGCCTTAGTTCTTGGGCTTATTAGCTTTTTGGGATCAACTATCTTTGGTCGTTATATAGAAAAGGGCATATAGATGTTAGAACTTGTAGGATTTACGCTCATTACTCTTGGTGTTTTCGCCTTTGGCGTAAGCGCCATAGGAGTCTTGCGAATGCCAGATTTTTACACTCGTATGCATGTAGGCACTAAAACAACCACCATTGGCACACTCTTAGTTATTGTGGGTGCTTGTTTTATTGAGCCCTCTTGGTCTTTTAAACTTCTACTTCTTCTGGCGTTTGTACTCTTGACAAACCCTCTCTCATCATCCGTAATCGCTCGAGCAACCCATAAAGATGGCTTGACTCTACAAAGAGACGAACTCAAGGATGAAAAATGATAGGTTTCATCATACTTCTTAGCTTTTTAGCCATGATACTCCTAGCGTTTGCTAGTGTTATACAAAAAAGACTAGCCGATAGCATCATCCTTTTTATGGGTGTTGGAGTCGGAAGTGTACTTCTCTTTTTCATCTTCAAAGCTCCTGATGTAGCACTTACCGAAGCCGTCATAGGTGCAGGGGTGAGTTCTCTTGTCTTTTTAATGGCGTTAAAACACTTAAAGGCTGAGTCATGAGCATCAAACGCAGCCTCTCCACCGCAACTCTAAGTGGCTTCTCTATAAGTGCTATTTTTGTTTTAACTCTCTTAAACATACTCTTACAAAACACTCCCGA
>JAYEHI010000171.1:8493-10116 GCA_034659455.1 Campylobacterota bacterium
ATGGAGACAGCAGTTTTTCTCTTTTTTATCGGAAATATCTTTAACAAAGACTTAAACGCTCCCATCATAACAGAAGGCTTTACAAATGTTTTAGAGATGAACGACCCAATTCCCCATGCCATGATACTCACAGCCATCGTTATAGGTATGGCAGTTTTAGCACTTGGCATTAGTATGTCTATAGAGTACTACAGACTCACAAAAAACACAGATATAGACAAAATGAATGAGATGAGGCACTAAGATGAGTAGTATACTTTTTATAGCCCTACCCCTACTTTTTGGTTTTGCTACACCTATCTTCAATAAGCTTGGTAAAAATGGGGTTGTTTATGCTTCAACGTTTATGCAGGCTTTTTTACTCTTCGTAGCATTTACGCTTCTTGGTGACAACACCCCTCATGTAGAGATAATATCCATAGCACCACCGCTAGGAATCTCTTTTGTACTAAACGCCGCCTCTCTTCTTTTTGTAGCTCTTTTTACATTTTTAATGCTTCTCTTTTCACTCTACTACATTAGCCATAGAAAAACAGAACCCTATAAAAATGAAACAAAATTCTTCATCCTTCTAAATATGCTTTTAGCCTCCTCTATAGGCTTAGTTCTCAGTTCTGACATCTTTAACATCTATGTATTTTTCGAGATAGCGGGAATCTCTGCTTATATACTCAGTAGCTATCAAAAAACCGCTCTTTCGCTTGAAGCGGGTCTGAAGTACCTTATCACTGGTGCAGTGGCATCAGTATTTCTTGTTTTTGCCATCGCCCTTATATACATCAATATAGGCTCGCTAAACCTAGGAGTAATCGCGCAAAGTTTTGAGACTCTTTCCTTCAACCTAAAACTCCTTATATCCACTCTCTTACTTATAGGTTTTGGTTTTAAAGTAGAGATATTTCCTCTTAACTTTTGGGTAACAGACATTTATCAGGGAAGCTCAACTTTAGTAAACTCCCTCTTTTCAGCCATAGTAGTCAAAGCTTATCTCTTTGTCTTTTTTCACATCATCTATCTCTTTTTACCAAGCGGTGAGTTTTCACTCTTCCTAGTCTATCTCGGAGCTATCAGTATGTTAGTCGCTGAGATAGTAGGACTTCGACAAACAAATCTCAAAAGACTCTTTGCCTACTCAAGCCTAGGTCAAGTCGCACTAATCTTTACAGCCTTTGCACTCCAAAACGAAGACGCTATCCAAGCGGCACTCTTTATAGTTTTGTCTCACTCCATAGCAAAAATGATTATATTTTTAGCTATCACAAACATAGAAAAAGAGCACAAAAGTGTAAATATAGAGACACTCAAAGAGTTAAACACACCATTTCTAAGAGCCATCATACTTATAGCTATGTTATCTCTTTTAGGTATTCCACTCTTTGCAGGGTTCGTTGGAAAGCTTTTAGTTTTAAAATCTCTAGCAGTTAGTGGACTACTTGGCATTTTAGTCATTATTGTTTTCGCTTCACTTTTAGAAGCGGTCTATTACTTCAAACTAACTGGTTTTATGTTTAGTAAGAGTGAAAAAAAAGAAGCCCTTACAATCGACTTCACTCAAAAAATAGTCTTTTCTCTTTTAGCTTTTTTACTTCTTTTTATAGGTGTTTCACCATTTTTAATCTCAGG
>JAYEHI010000172.1:0-10095 GCA_034659455.1 Campylobacterota bacterium
GCGTTTCCTCTTTGGTGCTTTTATCATCAGCTATGCAGAGTTCCCAGTTCTTATACCATTGACTCTCTATAGAGTTTATAGCTGCTTTTAGCCACTCTACTTGAACATTATAAACAGGCATCACTATAGATATAAGTGGTTTTTTAGCAAATGTTTCTAGCTCTGTTGTCATTTCATCTGTAAGCATAGGTTGGGTATATGTGTAGATTTGTGATTTTGAGAGCTTTCTTTCACCTTTTTCAAGTTCATATCGTCCAATCAGTAAAAAGTGCTCATAAGCAGAGTTCAATTTTCCATCTTTGAGGGCATCTCTTACATCTTTAAAAGCTGAAATGTATTGAAGTTCACTTATAGCCTCTGTTGTCCCGATGCTTCTGAGACCATCGCGAATTTCCCATATGCCAAAGTTTTCAAAGTGCTCCCATGCAGACTTAATCTTCCCTTTTTCGAGTGCCTCTTGTATGTCGCTGTTCGCTTCAAGATAGCTTTTTTCATTGAAAAGTTTTTTTAGCTTCTCCTTAAGTTCACCGCTAAGCTCAAAAGGATACTTACCTCCAAC
This sequence comes from Campylobacterota bacterium, assembly GCA_034659455.1. Lineage (GTDB taxonomy): Bacteria > Campylobacterota > Campylobacteria > Campylobacterales > Sulfurimonadaceae > Sulfurimonas. Next base: position 560 of record JAYEHI010000172.1, read on the forward strand.
GACTCTCTCTCCTTTGAAAAATTCCTCATAACCATTTGTCAGAAGATGAACAAATCCAGATTCAAGTTCCCCAGCATTGACAGCGTTGGCAAGCTCACTGTTGAGCTCTAAGTGTTTTGCTTCATCATAGTAAGGAAAAGCTAAGCCAAGCCTTCTTCTACCCTCTTGAACCTCTTTTAGCCCAAACTTTAGAAAGTGCTCTTGTGCATTTTTGAGTTTTCCATCTTTAATCATCTTTGCTACATCTTCATTCGCAAATTCGTAGCTTTTAAAGTCTATTTTAGAAGATAGTTGTGATAAGTTTTTTGCTTCGGTCTCATTTTGAAACCTTCCCTCTTTGAGTCCAAACTTGACATAATGAAAAAATGGATAGTATGTGTCGTTTGCGACATCCGAATAGTACTCTCTGTACCACTTTGGGTCAAACTCTGCGTTTGGAACTCTATCCTCTTTGATGCCTACTTTACAGTAGTGATCAAGTGGCGTTTCACTTGCAAGTCTTGCATCTCTGTTTTTGCTTAAGTAATAGACTGCATCAAAGAGATTACTCTCTTCGATAGCTTTTTTTGTTTTTTTATAAGGTGAAGAAAATCCAAACACTAGCAGAGCCTTTTTTTAAAATCTGTAAAAACTTGTTGTATATTAATAAAAAAGAAGTTAATTTTACTTTATAACAAACCAAGGATTGAGTAAATTCTCTTTATTGTAGAGTATTGGCTCTTCGCTTTCAAACTGTAGACTTCTCTTTCCAGCCTCTCTTACGATAGCATCTGCTGCTGCAGTATCCCACTCCATAGTAGGAGCCAGTCTTGGGTAGATGTCAGCTACTCCCTCCGCTACCATACAGAGTTTTAGAGAACTTCCTTTGGATATCTGCTCTACCACTTTTGTATCAAGCGCATCTATAAAAGCTTGTGTCTCCTCTGAGAGATGAGACTTACTCGCTACTACTGAGAGCTTCTCTTCTGGAGTCTCATTTGTCAGTAGTGGAAGTTTCGCTCCATTTTTAAAAGCTCCTTCACCACTTTTTGCACTATACATCTCATCTATAGCAGGGGCGTAGACTACGCCTAAGACAGGAGTGTTTTTATGTATGAGCGCTATGTTTACCGTAAACTCATCGTTTTTCTTGATGAACTCTTTTGTTCCATCAATAGGGTCTATACACCAGTAGAACTCCCACTCTTTTCTACTCTCATACTCTACCTGCTTATTCTCTTCAGACATGATAGGTGTATCTGGAAATAGCTCTTGGAGTCTACCACATATGATTTCGTTTGATTTAAGGTCAGCTTCTGTGAGTGGTGACTTGTCATCTTTGTACTCTACACTAAAATCTTTAGTGTATATCTGCATGATAGCCTCACCAGCATCAAGCGCAATCTGTTTTATATCTTCTATATTTATATTATCTAGCATCTAAGTATCCTCTTGTTTGTAAGTACTCTATCACTCTATCTGCGGCATCATCTACAGTGATACCATCGTTGTCTATCTCTATCTCCGCATCTTCTGGCGTTTCATAGGGAGAGCTTATTCCTGTGAAGTTTGGTATCTCACCAGCTCGTGCTTTTTTGTACAGGCCTTTAGGGTCACGGCTCTCACAGACTGCAAGTGGGGTATCAACAAATACCTCTATAAACTCACTATCCTCTACAAGGGCTCTCACCTGCGCTCTATCAACTTTAAAGGGTGATATAAAAGCACTGAGCACTATAGTCCCGCTATCTACAAAGAGTTTGGCGACTTCACCTATTCTTCTGATATTTTCTACTCTATCCTCGTCAGAAAAGGTTAGACCTCTGTTGAGCCCCATACGTATGTTGTCTCCATCAAGTAGATAGGTCTGTTTTTTTAGTTCTAAAAGTTTAGACTCTACGGCGTTTGCTATGGTTGACTTTCCACTTCCACTGAGGCCTGTAAACCAGAGTATACAAGGTTTTTGGTTTTTAAGGTTTGCGCGCTCTTGTTTTGTGACATGGTGATCATGCCAGACTATATTTTCATTATTTGACATAGTTTTTCTTTATATGGGTTACTATCAGGTTTACTGACTCTTCTATCGAAGTTACTCTTGTATCTATCACAATCTCTGCATGTTGAGGCTCTTCGTAGACATCATTGACTCCTGAGAAGTTTTTGAGTTCTCCACTCAGTGCTTTTTCATAGACACCTTTGTAGTCTCTTTTCTTACAAGTGTCTATATCTGATTTTGTATAGACTACAATATTGTTTGTTACCATCTCTCGTATCGCTCTACGAGACTCTCTGTATGGAGATACAAAGGAGCATACAGTGGATACTGAGTTTTTCTGTAGCGTCTTTACTAGATGACCAACACGGTACATATGACGGTTTCTATCTTCTCTTGAGAAACCTATGTCGGGCACTACATCTCGGACATCCTTGGAGTCTAATCTCTCTAAAGGGATATCAAGTTTTTGGAGTTCTTCATAGACTCTATCTGCTATGGTGCTTTTTCCTGAAAGTGGAAGTCCAGTAAACCAGAGATTGAAAGGTTCTATCTTCTTTCTTCCCCACTTTATTTTAAACCAAATTCTCTCATGTCCCCAGTAGAGAGCTATCTTTGCTACCCACTCTAGTGCTCCTGCAGCTATAGCGAGGTCGAGTCTTCCAAAAAAGACATAGACTATGATTATAGTCGTAGTAGTAGCAACAAGCCTCCAACTAAATCCCTTCACAAGGGAGCGTTTATTTGTCTCTTTATACATTAGATTTCTCTACAATCCCACTCTGGAAAGTTCTCTCGTATATACTTGTTGAGTGCGACTTCAGCCTCTGTGTACTCTCTTTGGTTTTGTGTATCGTCCATAGAGTCGTTAATGATGGATGAAATTATCATCCCAGCACCAAGTGTATTGTTTGTGTATCTATCTACTACTATAAAACTTCCTGTATCACGGTTTTCATGATACGGATCTACTGCTATTTTTCTATCAAGAGAGAGTGTACACTTAGCGATATCATTGAGCTCTAGTGTAGTTCCTGAAAGCTCTTCAAATGTATTGACATCTTTTTTGTACTCAACTGATTTGAAGCTACCATTGAGTACAGATGTTGCACGTTTAATGATATAGTTAGAGTTAAGAGCCATTGGTTTCTCACTCATCCATACCATCATGACACTAAACTTATTTGCAACCTCTGGAATATCTTCTGATTTTACTATCATGTCACCACGGCTGATGTCTATCTCGTCATTAAGCGTGAGCGTTGTCGCCATTGGAGCAAAGGCTCTTTCTATAGACTCTACAGACTCATCTTTATTTTTTGGACGCAGATCTTTGATGTCGTTTGAGACAATTGATTTTACTGTAGATGTTTTACAAGATGGAAGTACTGTGATAGCATCACCTACCTTGATTTCACCGCTCGCTATGGTACCACAGAAGCCTCTGAAGTTTAGGTGTGGACGACTTACATATTGTACAGGGAGTCTGAAGTGTTTAGACTCTTGTCTGTGTACCTCTACAGTATCAAGAAGTCCCATAAGAGGTAGTCCTTTGTACCAAGATGACTTTTCAGAAATACTTACTATGTTGTCACCATCAAGTGCCGAGATAGGGATATATGTAAACTCTATATCTTGGTGGTGTGCGAGGTTTGGTATGATGCCCTCATACTCTTTTTTTATCTCTACAAAGCGTTCTTGTGAGAACTCTACGAGGTCCATCTTATTGATCGCTACTATGATGTTTTTTATCCCAAGAAGCGAGGCTATATATGAGTGGCGTTTAGTTTGTGTAAGTACCCCTTGTCTAGCATCGATTAGTATGATAGCTACATCTGCTGTGGAAGCTCCTGTCGCCATATTTCGAGTGTACTGCTCATGACCTGGAGTATCTGCTATGATAAATTTTCTTTTTTCAGTAGAGAAAAATCTATACGCGACATCTATTGTGATGCCCTGTTCTCTCTCAGAAGCTAGACCATCGACAAGAAGTGCTAAGTCAATTTTATCTCCTGTAGTTCCACTCTTTTTAGAGTCTTTCTCTATGGAAGCTAGTTGATCTTCAAAAATCATTTTAGAGTCATAAAGCAGTCTCCCTATAAGGGTAGACTTCCCATCATCAACACTTCCGCATGTGAGAAATCTTAGTATCTCTTTATTTTCATGCTCTTTTAAGTATTTTTCTATATCTGTTGCTATTAGATCTGATTGGTGTGCCATTCAAAATTTCCTTTGTAAATTTTTGGTTATATGCTCTATAATTTGGTTAAAAATAACCCTCTTGTTTCTTTTTCTCCATAGATGCATCGCTATCGCTATCTATAAGTCTTCCTTGTCTCTCACTTGTAGTACACACGAGCATCTCTTGGATGATTTCTGGAAGTGTTGCAGCTGTAGAGTTTACAGCACCTGTAAGTGGGTAACACCCAAGTGTACGAAAACGTACATCTTCCATCTTCGCAGTTTTTGCGAGCTCTTCTGGCATACGATCATCATCAACTAAGATTTTTGTACCCATGTATTCGACAACTGGTCTTTTTTTGGAAAAATAGAGATCAGGAATAGGGATTTTTTCTAGGTGTATATATTGCCAGATATCTAGTTCTGTCCAGTTACTTAAAGGAAAAACTCTAATAGACTCACCTTTTGTATGGCGGCCATTATAGACATTCCAGAGTTCTGGCCTCTGGTTTTTAGGATCCCATCTATGATTTTCATCACGAAAAGAGTAGATACGCTCTTTAGCACGAGACTTCTCTTCATCACGACGGGCTCCACCGAAGACTGCATCAAATTTTTGGATATTAAGCATCTGTTTGAGCCCTTGTGTCTTCATGATGTCTGTATGCATAGCAGAGCCATGAGTAAAAGGAGAGACATTCATCGCTATACCCTCAGGATTGGAGTAGACAAGGAGTTCCATGCCTACCTCTTTAGCACGTCTATCACGAAACTCTATCATCTCTTTAAACTTCCAAGTAGTATCCACATGAACTAACGGGAGTGGTGGTGGTGCTGGGTAAAATGCTTTTTGTAAAAGATGGAGCATCACTGAACTATCTTTACCAACTGAGTAAAGCATAGCAGGGTTTGAAAACTCTGCAACAACTTCACGCATAATATGCATAGACTCTGCTTCTAGCTGCTTAAGGTGGGTTAATCTATTTTCTTCTATAACCATTATATGCCTTCATATTTTTTATGTTAAAATTCGGTGAATATGGTAGCATTATAAAGCTTTAATAAACTTTTTAAAGCGGTTAGAGTAGATTTTATAAAAGTATGTTACTATCCTTGCTGGTGGATATTTAGACTTTTAGGATTATCATGCGATTGTTTATTTTTGTGTTTTTATTATTGCACTCTTTTTTATATGCTCTTGAGTTAGAGCAGTGTCAACACTTTTTGCTTCGTACATCCTTTGGTGTAGAGGAGAATTCTCTTAGTAAATGTATGGATGTAAAGAGCTATCCAGAGTATGTGAAAGAGAGTCTTAACACCGCTCTTTTGACTCTTAAAGAGGAGCCACTAAAGATTGAGTTTGCTCATAGAGACAAAGAGAGACCCCGTAAAGAGTTTAGAGAGAAGCTCAACAAAGAGAGGAGTAAGTTTTATGCTTGGTACATAAAAAAACTTCTTACAACTCCACAACCATTGAGAGAGAAGATGACACTCTTTTGGCATAATCATTTTACGTCATCTATGCAGAAGGTAAAGCAGGCAAAACTAATGTATGAGCAAAACAGACTCTATAGAGAGTATGCTCTTGGAAATTTTAAAGATTTTGTACATCAAATCATAAGAAATCCTGCTATGCTCACCTACTTAGATAATGTTCGAAACAAAAAATCCCATCCAAATGAAAACCTTGCAAGAGAGCTCCTTGAACTCTTTACACTTGGAGAGGGACACTATAGTGAAAAAGAGATTAAGGCTTTAGCGAGAGGCTTAACAGGATACTCTCTGAATCGTAAAAAGGGCTTTAGGTTTAAAAAAGGTCTACACGATAGAGGAGAGAAGATTTTTTTTGGCACTAAAGGGAATTTTGATGCAGATGATATGATAGACACTCTTTTTAAGCAGGAGCAACTCTCAATCTTCATAACTCAAAAACTCTACAAAGAGTTTATAAGTTACGAGATAAATCATCAAGAGGTTAAGAGATTAGCGAAAGTTTTTCGAGATGCAGAGTATGAGATAGTTCCACTACTCTATGCACTCTTTACCTCTGATGACTTTTTAGATACTAAAAATCATAAGAAAATGATTAAGTCACCTATAGAGCTCACCATAGGAACTTTGAGAAGTTTTCAGTATCAAAACTTTGATGATAAACTACTGCTTCGTTACCTTGCAAGAATGGAGCAGAGGTTTTTGAATCCACCAAATGTTAAAGGGTTTCAAGGTCAAATGGAGTGGATAAACGTAAACACTCTTCTTTTAAGAAAAGAGTTTTTATCGAGACTTTCCCAAGAGAAAGATCTCTATGCGACATCTTTAAGTAAGGAGGTGCTAAAGCAAGTGTTGAGTGACAAGCGTCTCCAAATAGCACACCAGTTAGATAAAAAAGCATACATAAAGAGATTGCTTTTAGATGAAACATATCAACTGAAGTAGTGTATTATGACTAGAAGAAAATTTTTGCAAAAAATCTCACTCTCTGCATTTTTAGCTCCTTATCTGCTTCATGCTAATGAACATGTGAAGAGCGTAAAGAGAAAAAACCTTATACTTATCGAGCTTAAAGGTGGAAACGATGGACTTAATACAGTTGTTCCATATGCCAATCCACTCTACTATAAATACAGGCCTACTATAGCTATAGCACCAGAGAAGCTGCTTAAACTCAATGATAGAGTAGGACTCCATCCATCTCTCAAGCAGATAGAAAAACTATATAGAGATGGAGAGGTGGCTATATGGCAGGGGGTAGGGTATAAAAATCCAAATCTTTCGCATTTTCGCTCTATAGATATATGGGATACAGCTTCAAAAAGTGATGAGTACCTTCAGTCTGGTTGGCTCAAAAAACATATTCCAAAAGGTGAGAGAGCTATAGAGGGCATTGTACTAGGTGGAGAGTATGGTCCTTTGAGTGGTTTTGATCAGGGTGTTATAAAGATCAAGAATATAAATTCTTTTCTAAATAAATCTAAAAATATTTCTAGAGATAGTTACTACATAACAGACAACAGTGCACACAATCACATTCTTCGTACTGAACAAGAGATAGCGCAGAGTAATAATTTTCTCAAAGAGAAACTTAAAAAAACTCAGAAGCTTTCCTTTCATTTTGAAAAAAACAGTTTTGCAAAGCAGATGAGTAGTGCTGCTAAACTTATAAATTTGGGAGCAGATATTCCATTTTATAAACTCTCATTAAAAAGTTTTGATACACATCAGAATCAGCTTAAACCACATGCCAATCTTCTCCACCAACTATCAGAAGCTATATACACCTTAAGGGAAAATCTACTCAAGAGCAATGAGTGGAAAAACACAACGATAATGACCTATAGTGAGTTTGGAAGACGTCCTAAAGAGAATGCAAATGGAGGAACGGACCATGGTACTGCAAGTGTACACTTTGTTATAGGGGGAGATGTAAAAGGAGGATTAAGAGGGGAGTATCCGAGCCTTGATAGTTTAAGTAAAAATGGTAACTTAGAGTATACTACAGACTTCAAAGAGATGTACAGTAGTGTCTTGTAGGGCTACACTATAGAGGTGGTTGCACACCAAACTTCTCAGTATAGAGTTTAATGTCAGCCGCATAATACTTTGCTACGGTATTGATTAGCTCTTTATCATACAGAGAGTCATATGAAGGAATCCTACCGTTTTCTTTCATAGTTTTGAGTTCGCTTAGAGAGGTGTCAGCATAAAAGTTGTCATTATCTTCGGTGTATTGGTCTGCACCATGCTTGGTTAGTCCGCGTGCATCAAATATCTTGAGTCCACTTTTTGTTTCAATTGTTTTAGATATTTTTGAAAACTTCTCGAGTGCAAAGTAGTCATCATACTCAGCATAGACAAGAAAGTCAACTTGAGGTCTCCAGTGTAATTTGATCGTATGATATTTGGCTGTGTGACTATCTGAACATACTCTCTAAAGCTTATATTTGAAATATCTTTTTTTCTATTGAGAGTATCATTTAGCTGCCAATACTCAACTGTATTGTCAACTATCTTATCAAGGTATGTGCTAGCCAATCTTCTGTAAGGTGAACGCAGTATTACAAATGTGTACTTTGCAGTAATTAAATCAGAGAGTTCAGCTTTAAATGTTTGATTGTTCTTATGTATCCAGTTAAAATCATCTATGTTCTTGATACAACCATTAGCAATAGCCAAAGACACTCGCATAGTTGAACATCCATTTTTTGGTATAAATGTATAGAGGGATTGTGTGTTGTAAATATTGAGTGCATAATTTGTAGCAAATTTGTGAGCTGCATTTTGTTGCAGTGGGCCATAGTTTTTAGCTGAAAAGTTTAATAATCTTTGCATGTTTTTTCCTATTTTCTGGGGTTATGCCCTTATTTTCTCTTTAATATTTTGATGTATTTTAAGTCTTATATTTTAATAAGTAGTCAGCCCTGAAAAACCAATTTCAAAAAAGTAAAACTCTGACCCTGCTGTTTTACAAAAAAGATAAATGAATATTTTTTTATGTAAAACATATGCTACTAACAAAGAAATGACACTAATTAAACCCATAGTTATATATATTAAATCTTGCGTTACTTCCATTTTCTAGTTCCTTATTTTTGATTATAACAGAAGACTTAGACTAGAGCTAAGATATAGTCTTTAAGTAAGATAGTCATGATAGTAGCTACGATAAGCCACTGTATCTTATCGAACTTAGCATCCACTTTTTCTATCTTCTCTTCCACTTTAGATATATCCCCTTTGAGTGAACTTTCCACTCTATCAATCTTTTCTTCTACTTTAGATATATCCATTTTGAGTGAACTCTCTACTTTAGATATATCTTCTTTAAGTTCTCGCTTTACACCATCTAGCTCTTCTCTCGTAGCTACATGCTGTGTAGAGTGTAGAAGAAACTGCATGATATCTTTTTGTGTAAGATTTTCGTTTGGTATCTCTTGGTTTAAGTCTATCATGCTCTCTCCTTTAGGTTTTACATATGAGTATTATACAGTAAATTGTGTCTGAACACTTTTTAAAAAGTAAAACTCTGACCTTGCTGTTATTACAAATACTCATCTACAAACATGCTACTAGTTATAACTTTTATATCACCCTTGTAAAAACTATTATCATTGCTAATGTGTAGAGAAGCATACACTTGGCCACCCAGAAGCGTCAACACTTGGCCAGTAGATTTCTAAAAAGTATTCTTAGTGACATTCTATCATAGGTGGCCAAGTGTTTTATGAATTAGCTAACAATTCTCTCATAGATGGACCACTTAACTCTATTTTATGAGCAGTGTGTATCAGTCTATCCATCATAGCATCAGCTATGGTTTCATTTCCTAAATATGCATGCCACTCTTTTATAGGCAATTGAGCAGTTATGATAAGAGAACCATTGA
>JAYEHI010000173.1:0-1985 GCA_034659455.1 Campylobacterota bacterium
ACTTTACCAGCTACATCAACACAAGCTGCACCATCTTTATCTACGATATTGTAAGTTACTTTGTCATGTGCCTCTTTAGCATTCTCCTCATCCATCATAAGACCCATAATTCTCTTGATAGAAGAGATAGTCTTTTCAGGGTTTGTGATAGCTTGACGTTTTGCAGGGTCACCAACAAGTACATCACCTTTATCTGTAAATGCTACAACTGATGGAGTTGTGTTTTTACCCTCTGCATTAGGGATGATTTTAGCTTCACCACCCTCATAAACTGCTACACATGAATTTGTTGTTCCTAAGTCTATTCCTATTACTTTACTCATAATTTAATTCCTTATATTTGTTGTTTTTTCTCGTTCCCAAGTTTTACTTGGGAATGCATATATAGGTTACCATGCAGAGCATGGGAACGAGGTCTCAGTTATTTATTACTAATTTGCAACGATAACCATCGCTTCACGGAGTGGGCGATTTTTATATTTATAACCTGTTTGAAAAGTTTGAACGATTTGACCTGATTCAACATCTTCACTATCTACAGCTTGCACTGCGTTGTGAATATTTGGATCAAATGGTTCATCGTGTGCTACCATAGTAACACCGTGTTTATCGAGCTGAGTTAAAAATGATTTGTGTGTTAACTCGATTCCCTCTTTGAGTTTGTCAAACAGTTCTGCTTTATCCGCATCGCCCTCGGCTGACTTCATAGCACCATCAAGTGCATCCATAACAGGTATCATATCTTTTGCAAATTTTTCATTTGCATATTCAACTGCTGTATATTTTTCACGTTCAAGTCTTTTTTTGATGTTATCAAAATCAGCATGAACACGAGCATACTTATCTTTTAGTTCAGCCATCTCAGCTGATAAAAGATCAAACTCATTTTCAACAGCTTCAGCTTCTGCCTCAGCTTCGTCAATGCTTTGTTCTAAATTTTCTTCTGTCTCTTCAACAGTTTCTTGTTCTATTTCTTCTTTAGACATAATTGTTAAATGACTCCTTTTTTTAAAAGTTGAAGTATTATACAACATTGAGTGTAAACATGTCAAGTAGTACATGAGTTAATTTTATTAGATAACTTTAGTCTCTTTGTATCAAGTTCGTTCTTTTAGGAATTTGTCAGCTCTTTAGTCTTGCATCTGCCAAGGTCAAACATAAAAGGACATGCTTATCACTTTCATACAAAATTTTTACAGCTTGTTCAAGTGTTGTGCCCGTTGTGATTATGTCATCGACTAAGATGATATTTTTTGCAGTGAACTTAGTAAGCTGAAAATTTCTAGGATTATCTTTTCTATATTCTAAACTCTTGCCAGAGTAAGATATAGGATTTGTTGCCCTAAGCTTTGAGTAAAGCGGTTTAATGTATTGTGATTTCATGGAGTGATTAAGAATAGCAGTGTGGGAATAGCCACTCTTAACGCTGTCGTCAATACCAATTGAAACAAGCTCTTCATCTGTTTCAAATTCATCAGCAAATTTTTTAAAACTCAGCTGCGCTAAGATTTTGTATATATGATAGCCTAAGTCCGTATATTTAGTATGAAGTAGTTCTTTAATTTCGGAGTATTTGTAAAACGAGATAACGGTGATACCGTTTGAGAGCTGACGTTTATAAAGAGAAGGGGATAAAAAAGTCTCTTGGCAGTGTTGACAAATGTGTGTGAGAGAAAGATTCTCACACAACAAGCATTTCATAGGAAGTGGACTTAGTCCATTTTAAGTACAGACATAAATGCTTCTTGTGGAAGCTGTACTTTACCTATAGACTTCATACGTTTTTTACCCGCTTTTTGTTTCTCAAGGAGCTTACGTTTACGAGTAATATCTCCACCATAACATTTAGCAGTTACATTTTTACCCGTTGACTTTACGGTTTCTCTAGCGATTACTTGAGAACCTAAAGATGCTTGAACGGCAACTTCAAAGAGCTGACGAGGTATAAGCTCTTTCATGTTCTTTACAAGAACACGACCACGAGG
>JAYEHI010000174.1:0-1976 GCA_034659455.1 Campylobacterota bacterium
TATGCAAGGTCTTGTCTTTTGAATTTCAGAACCAACAGTTGGATTGAGCTTAACTAAGTAAATTTCAAATCTTTTTATGTCAACTACCATTGGAAATCTTCTAAATCATTATCATTTAAAAACTCTTCTAAGTGTGCTTCATCATGAGTATCTTTGCTCTTTAGCATTACTTGTTCAATGTTCTTTTTCCATGTATCTCTTGAGGTATTATTAATCGGTTTAATTAATAAACCATTCTCTAACACTTCAAGCTCTAAACTAACGTTCTCAAGATGAGCTTGTTGTATTAAAGGCTTAGGAATTCTAATACCTTGTGAGTTTCCGATTTTTGTAAGCATAGTCATAATTAACTCCTTTTAGTAATTATAATGTAATTACATTTAGAAGTCAATTTAACTAGATGATAACGGTTAACATGAACTGTAAAATCTCGCTAAAAAAGTTTATTAGTTCCAAGATTATGTTAGATGTTTTAGATAGCTACTTTCTTAATATCATCAAAAGAAATCGTATTGCTGTCTATAAGTCTAAACAATATATCTAAAGGCTTACTTTGGGTAACTTCAGCAGTTTCATATTTATGAAAAGCTCTTATACCACCACCAAAAATTGTTGCAGCCTCTTGTTGATTTATATGTAATTTTTTTCTTATTCTTTTTAATTCATCCGTTGTCAGAAAATGGTCAATTTCTCTTTTGAAGTTAGCAATTTCAAGTTTTGTTGATTTTAAATCTTTAGGAGATAAAAAAGCTTCTTTACATTCTAAGCAATACTCACCTGGTTGTTCAACTTTGATTGAATGTTCTTTATATGTGTATATTGTCAGTTCAGTTTTATACTCAACTTTTCCATTACAAATTGGACAGTTTGTCATGTTCGCTCCTTGAAAGATATTACGATAGCTTTATCTGATATTTGAAGTTTAATGTAGAGGTCAATGTAATTGACAGTTTTGTGATAAACATCTTGCCAAATTTTATTATCATGATAAGTTGTCATAGATTTGTATAGGTCTTTATTTACAAGACTCATAATTATCTCTATCACTGTATCATCATCAAAGCCAAGTATAAAATAGCCTTGCCTTGCACTCTGAGTAATAAAATACTGGTTAGCACTAATTAGTTCTTTTATCGAATCTAAATTATAGTGCGATACTCTTTTTTGCATTAAAGTCCTTCGTAAGTATAATATTAACCAAATAGGTTAAATTTGTCAATATTTTACTTTTTATCTTTAGTGATGAGAGTCAAAAGTGCAGGCCCTAAAATGATGTTGGAGATGAGAGCGATAGTAATCGCTCCACCAGCTAAAATCCCGAAGTTTATAAGGTTTGTAAGTGATGCAAACATATAAACATAAAAACCTAAACTTAATACGATGGTCGTAGCCACAAGTGCCCGACCAGTTCCTAGCATAGTCTTCTCAACTGATTCTTTTGTTGAGTAGCCTTGATGATGATACTTTGCGAAGTTATGAAAGAAGTGAACAGTATCATCGACACTAAGACCGATGACTATGGCACCTACAAGCATGGTAAACATATCTAATGGCATATTTACCATAGACATAAAACCGATAGTAAGAACGATAGGAAGTACATTTGGTATCATGCTTGTTAGTCCTATTTTAAAGCTTCCAAGTAGTATAACCATCATGATGGCTATGAGCAAAAACGCCACAGCATAAGAGAGAGCCATAGAACTCATAGCGGCCGCTAGTGTTCTTTGAAAGAGTGGAACCATACCAGTTACTGTAATCTCTACATCTTCTCCAAGTCCATCATGAAGAATCTGTGTAAGTTCATCACTGATCTCAGCATACTCACCAGCTTCCATCCATGGGAGTTTAAATGTTAGACGGGCTTTAGAAAAACTTCCATCTACAAAGTCTTCTAAGTCATCACTTCCAGAGTTTTCAAAAAGTAAAAACTCTTGAGGAATTAGCTTGTCATTTTGAGTGATAGCATAGTACTC
>JAYEHI010000175.1:0-1960 GCA_034659455.1 Campylobacterota bacterium
ATGAGTGTACCGTAGTCTGCCCGCAAAATATATCGAGTAAAGCTGATATAGAGAAGCTTCGTGCTAAGTCCGCTGCTCATGGCTTTATGGATCCAAGTTTTGCGTCTTTTGGTGGTGGTTTTGGTTCCTTCGATGGCAGTCCAAGTTTTTAAAAAGTGGGTTTAGATGAATATCGCAAGTAGTAGTGAGAAGTATAAAGTACTTGTAGAGAATGCCGTTGTTGGTATCTATATAATATGCGAAAATAGGTTTACCTATGTCAATAGTCGTTTAGCTGAAATATTTGCTTATAGTTGTGATGAGATGCTAGAGATGAGTCCGCTAGAGCTTACTCATAAAGAGGATAGAGGCATAGTGGAGAAAAACATTAAAAAGCGACTCAAAAACGATATAGAAAACATAGAGTATAGTTTCAGAGCCCTGAGAAAAGATGGAGAGATTAGGAATCTTCACGTCTACGGAACCATATCCATCATAGATGGAAAAAAGGCGATAATGGGGACCATCATAGATGAAACAGACAAAAAACTTGCAACAAGCAGACTCGAGTACCTGGCAAACTATGATAGCTTAACGGGTCTTTATAATCGATACTACTTCAACATGCAGTCTGAACATATCATGAATCAGGCACGTCGAAATGAAAATAAAATCGCTATTCTTCTTTTTGACATAGATAACTTTAAGAGAATAAATGACTCTCTAGGGCATAAGGCTGGGGATGTAGTCTTAGTAAGAACAGCCGAGTTGGTGAGTGAAGTTTTACGAGATAGCGACTCTTTTTATCGAATAGGTGGGGATGAGTTTACTGTAATCATGGAAAATTTCAACTCTACAAATGAAGTTAAGATTTTGGTAAAAAGAATACAGCAGGCACTCAGAACTAGTATCGAAGTGGATGAGTTCTCGTTTCACATCTCTTTGAGTATAGGGGTCTCTATCTATCCTGAGCATGGAGAAGATATGAGTGCTTTACAAAAGTCGGCTGACGTAGCGATGTATCAAGCGAAAAAAGATGGAAAAAACTGTTTTAGTATTTTTGCTAAGGATAGTGGAAGCTCTTCTAAGATATTGGAGCTAGAAGATGAGCTATACGAGGGGCTCGAGCGTGGAGAGATGGAGATCTATCTGCAGCCACAGATAGATCTCAAAACAGACTATCTACTAGGTGCTGAAGCACTTGTAAGATGGAACAATCCAAAACGCGGAGTACTCGCTCCAGCTGTTTTTCTCCCTCTTGCTAAAGAGATGGGGCTACTCTATAAGCTCGACTTGATTATGATAGAAAATGTATTCTTGCTTTTAGAGAGATATGAGAAGCTAGATATGCTTGACTTTACCATCTCAGTAAATATCTCCCATGCACTTTTTCATCACCAGCGCTTCTTCTCTATCATGCAGAAGTTTCATCATCGTTATACATACTTGTGCAACTATATGGTTTTAGAGCTAACGGAAGATATTTTGATGGTGGACAACGCACACGCCATCAAGATTACTAAGTCTTTGAAACTTATAGGATATAGACTTGCCATAGACGATTTTGGTACGGGTTATTCCTCCTTTGGGCATCTGAAGATGATGCCGATACATGAGCTCAAGATTGATCGAGGCTTTATTAGAGACATAGCCCATGAGAGTAAGGACAAGGCGATAGTAAAGGCGATAGTGGATATGGGGCATACTCTAGATTTAACAGTCGTTGCTGAGGGTGCAGAAGATAGAGAGCAGGTTAAGTTACTCAAAGAGATGAATTGCGACGTCGTACAAGGCTACTTCTACTCTAAGCCAGTAACGGTAGAGGATTTTCAAAACAGATGGTTAGTATAACGTTTTAGGCGTGTTATAATAACACAGAATAATTATTGAAACATTTCAGATTTTAAAGGACTATACAAATGGCAAAAGAGCATTCGTTTGATATTACGGCAAAAATAGATATACAAAATTTTAAAAACGC
>JAYEHI010000176.1:0-1959 GCA_034659455.1 Campylobacterota bacterium
ATTAACACGATATTATCGTTCATGTTCTATCTCCTGTATATTTTATAGTTCTAAATTATTTTACTTTTGTTGCAACTTCTAAGTGTAGCGTTTTTAACATCTCTAAGTCTTTATTCATAGCTCTACCGCTTGTTGTGAGATAGTTTCCTATCACGATAGAGTTCGCACCATTTTCAAATATCTCATTTTGGCGCTCACCAAACATGAGTTCGCGACCGCCTGCTATCATGATTCTCTCTGCATTTGGCAGAGTCTCACGAGTCAGTCTTACAAGCGAGAGTGCTTCGTCTACTTCTAAAGAGTTAGGTTCTAACTCTAGGGCTTCGTTGTGGTGGTAGAAGTTTATAGGCACTGAAGTTGGATTCAAAGATGCTAAAGAGGCTAGCATACTCTCTCTATCCTCTTGCGTTTCACCAAGTCCAAAGATACCTCCACTTATGAGAACCATGCCCGCTTTGTTGACATTTTGACAAGTCTCGTAGCGCTCACTCCAAGGGTGTGTCGTGCATATTTGCTCATAAAAGGCTTCGCTTGTCTCTAGATTATGATTGTAAGCTTTTATGCCTACCTCTTTTAAGACAAGTAGTTGCTCTAAAGAAGCGGTTCCGTTACAAGCTATAAGACGAAGCTCTGGAGCTACACTTTGAACCTCTTTGGCAACATCACAAACAAACTTGAGTGTTTTGTCTGTAAGACCTTTATCGGCTGTCACGAGACAGAAGCCAAGGGCACCATTGTCTCTGGCGTTTATAGCCTCTTTTTTTATAAGGTCCATATCTTTTTGCTTATAGCGTTCTATATCTGCTTTGTAGCGAACACTTTGAGAACAGAATTTACAATCCTCCAAACAAGTTCCACTATTAATGTTACATATTGAACATAAAAATATCTTTTCACTCATGAGGGTTTCCTTTCGTATGAGAAGAGTTCACTTGAGAAGTGCTCTTGCTCTTTTGGCTTAAAGTAGTATGTGACTAAGAGTTTTGTCTCTTGTATCTCTAAGAGAACGCACTCAGAGATAGGCTTATTTCTTGCACAAGATTCGCCAGGATTTACAAAGAGTGTTCCATCTATAAACTCTGACTTAAAAGTGTGTGTGTGGCCGTAGATAATCACCTCTGTGTCTGGTGACATATAAAAAGGGAGATGCATAAGTTTAAACTTTGTATCTGCTAGTTTAAAGTAGTAAGGCTCCTGTACAAGGTTATACTTGTTGTGGTACTGCACCATATGTGCGTCATTATTACCATAAACGCAGACATAGCGTTTGCCACACTGCTTGAGGAGTTCAAGTGTTTCAACTTCACAAACATCTCCAGCATGAACAATAAACTCAGCACCATTTTTTATAAGTAAGTCTATGCACTCTTTAGCTTTTTTTACTTTAGTGTGAGTATCTGATATGATTCCTATTTTCACTACTAATTCCCCTAGTTCCCATGCTCTGCGTGGGAATTCGTATATACTATTCATTCCCATGCAGAGCATGGGAACGAGTTCTTATTTTTCTGCTGTCTCTTCTTCTCTTGGCGTTCTCGCTTTACACTTAACACACTCATAAACCTCTTTATTTCTGTAAGTTCTAGGAGCGAGAACTCCTTTACAGCCCTTCTCTTTACACTTTATAGTTGTCGGCTCGAACTTAGAGATGAACTTACACTCAGGGTAGTTATTACATCCCCAAAATGGTCCACGACGAGAGTTTTTAAGGCTGATAGTCCCACCACAGTCTGGACATGGTGTTTCACTATTTTTCTCTTCAACATTGATGCTTTTGGTATTTTTACAATCAGGATAGTCGCTACATGCTAAAAACTGACCATTACGACCATTTTTAACCACCATATCTTTTCCACACTTGTCGCACTTCTCTTCGCTTAACTCTTTTTTCTCTTCTACTTTGTTCCCTTCTTCGTCACACTGCTCTGTGTACTTACACTTAGGAAAACCACTACAAGC
>JAYEHI010000177.1:0-1952 GCA_034659455.1 Campylobacterota bacterium
GTACCTCTTAAAAACCCAAAAGAACTATCTTCAAGGTCATGATATGCAGGACGAACTCCTATAAATCCTATGGGAGAGTCATTTCTGTAACCATAACCAACTGTTGATTTTATAGCTCGATGACTCTCAATAGGGTTGGCTGGAGTTGTGATATTTAGCTTTTTCCCTTGACCTAAAGAGGCTCTATGTTTTGTGAGTGAGTGAAAAAGCTCTAGGTATTTCCCTTTTGTCATTTTATTTTTACTAAAAGAGTACTCTAGAAATTCAATTGCTGCTTCTAGTGCATACATCTTTTGTTGTGGTGTGATCTCTTTTAGCTCTAAAAACTCCTCTATTGAAATCTTAGAGTCAACTATTTTTCTTACATAGTCAATGTTTTTATTTGAGATGATTTCTTCATATTTGAGTAGAGTAGTCCGTTTTGAGGGTCTGTAGCTATATGAAGATATGATATTTTCAGACTTTGCAGCGTGAACAGTCTCAAGAGGAATAACCTCATAGTTAAAATACTCTCGTAGGTGAATGGAAGGACGAGCGGCTTCAATAAACCAGAGCATATTATAAGAGCAGTTTTCTGTAAAAAAGTAGTAGTATGAATGCGTGCCATTAAGCTCCCAGATATGTCGTACCATCCGCCTTACTTCTTCTTCTGTTAAGTCTAAGTCATACTCCCAAATATCTCTCTGCTCAGTGTCACGGTACTCCTTGAGTTTTTCATAGTAAGGTAAAAGAGAGTACTTTCCATAGTAACCACCAAAAAGTCCTTTGAGGGCAAAAACAGTAGCATTCTCTGTGTCAGGATTCGCATCTGCCGCATAGTTTATAGCATAGGCTAAGAGTTTTGATTTGTACTTAGAGTTGATGCGTAAAAATGTATGACCAAACATTGATGCAGGGGAGTTGATATGAGCCGATGGGAAGACCAAGGTGGCAGATTTTGGCGCAAGTCTCTGAAGTATATTGTCATAGTCGGTACATGTGACTTCGGGAAACTCACTCTCATCTATAGAGAGTTTCTCTTTGAGCCAAGCTTTTCTTGCTGGAAACCTACAGGCAGTTGAATTATCATCAAAACTACGCTCGTTGAAAAGAGCATCAAGCGTAGCTTCTAGTTCATTTTTTGCATTAGTTTTTCCATCTTTAGAGAAGAAAAAGTCCGCATCGTCTATTTCGCTTTTGCCATCAACCATATGAAGTAGAATATGCCAATATCTCTCTTGAGAAAGGTTCAGTTCATCTGAAGCTGTTTTATACTCTTGGAGTGAGGCATGTAAAAAGCTAATGCAAAAAATGAGTAAAAAGAGTGATTTTTGTATGATAGAAATTCCTGTAAGAGTGTGGAGTAAGTGAGGTAAACTAGACGATAATCGTCTAGTTTATTAGTATTATATTGTAGCTATGTTGTCAAGAACATCTGACATTTCAACTTTTTGTGAAGTGTAGATGCTGTTGTAGTTAGCTTGAAGTGATGCAGTAAACGCAGCAGTGTCTTTAACTTCTAAAAGCTCAGCTAAAGTATCTAAAGACTCACCGTGACCTACAGAGATCTCTTTTGCAAGAATGTCCATGTTTGATGCAACGAACTCTTGAGCTCTCTCATTCATAACTAATTTAGTTTTTTTACAACCTAAAGTTCCTGAAGTAATACCAAAGGTTTGATTTCCTGATATAGCTGTATTTGTTGTAGCTTGAAGAGCTAACATGATTGCAGTTGAGTCATCTTTGATGATAACTGCACCAAGACCACAACCTGTTTGATTATTCACTGTTGCCATTGAAGAGGTAGTTAAAGCTAATGCTGCTAAAGTACTAAGGAGAATTTTTTTCATGTTTAAATCCTTGTTTTTAAGATATAAAGTATTATAGGTACTTAAAGCTTAATTGAATATTATTGTTAAGTGATATGTGCTAATCGTTAAATAATGTGTCACGGGAGGGTTTTTAAACAGCAG
>JAYEHI010000178.1:0-9752 GCA_034659455.1 Campylobacterota bacterium
GTTTATTTTGCAGTGGGGATTCAC
Organism: Campylobacterota bacterium; assembly: GCA_034659455.1. Lineage (GTDB taxonomy): Bacteria > Campylobacterota > Campylobacteria > Campylobacterales > Sulfurimonadaceae > Sulfurimonas. The sequence goes on from JAYEHI010000178.1 coordinate 25, forward strand.
CCTTACGACATGGGACAGTTTGATACGCTCGCGTTTGAGAAGTACATAGGACACGAAAAGTGTGTTGCTATAGGAGAGTGTGGACTTGATTACTTTAGACTCGAGGGAACGGAGGAGGAAAAAGAGAGTGAAAAGCAGGAGCAAAAGAGGGTTTTTAGAGCACAGATAGAGTTGGCCAAAAAGTACAAGAAGCCTCTCATCGTTCATATAAGAGACGCATCTCGCGACTCTAAAGAGCTTATTCTTGAAGCTGGCGCTGGAGAAGTGGGTGGCGTTCTGCACTGTTATAATGCAGACGAGGAGCTCTTAAGCCTTGCAAACGAAGGGTTTTACTTTGGCATAGGTGGTGTTTTGACCTTTAAAAATGCCAAGAAGTTAGTAAATGTGCTTCCAAAGATACCCCAAGAAAAACTCATCATCGAAACAGATGGACCATACTTGACACCTATGCCTCACAGAGGAGAGCGAAACGAGCCTTTTTACACAACTTTTGTAGCTCAGAAAATGTCAGAACTACTAGACATACCGCTTAAAACTATAAAAGACACCACTACTAAAAATGCTCAAGAGTTATTTCATATTTATTAGTATGAAATAACTCTGTTATTTATAATTTGGCTTTAAATAGAAGATTAATAAACATTTAGATAAAATAAGAGCAAAATTAAAATAAAAAGTTTTACATGTATAAATATTTTCTAACTCTGTTTTTTCCTCTGTTTTTATTTGCAAACCTTACTTACGAGTCTAACTCAAACAAAGAGTTGGCGCTGCTTGACTCGTTTGACATAGAGCCATCTTTTCTTTATGATCCTATAATGAATGAAATGCGCAATAAGACTAGTTCTACTAGTAAAAGTAGACACTTTTTTAGAGCTATGAATGATGCTTATATATTTATACCCGCTATCAAAAACACTCTCTCCAAATATGACGTTCCACAAGAGTTTCTCTATCTTGCTATGGCTGAGTCAAACTTTCGTACTCGAGCTTACTCTAAAAAAAGAGCTGCGGGACTATGGCAGTTTATGCCACGAACTGGAAGAGTGTACGATCTTAAAATAGATGAATACGTTGATGAGAGGCGCGACCTTATCAAATCTACACAAGCAGCGGCAAGATACTTAACATCACTTCATAAGAGGTTTGGCAAGTGGTACTTGGCGGCTATAGCCTACAACTGTGGTGGCGGTCGTTTGAATAGGGCGATAAGAGAAGCGGGTAGTGACGACTTGGCTGTTTTACTTGACCCAGATAAAAAGTACATTCCAAGAGAGAGCCGTCTCTACATAAGAAAAATAGTCGCTCTAGCTCTTATTGGCAATGATGAACAGTACTTACTCTCTAGCGAGTATGAACATCTTTTAAACCGTGCAAACGCTTACTCCATAGCTACCGTTAAGATTTCTAGTGGAGAGTCTTTAAGTCGGGTTGCCACTCTTGTTGACATACCTCTAAAAGAGTTACAGAAGTTAAATAGGCATCTTAAGTATGATTTTGTTCCACCTTATTCAACAACATATGACATCTATATTCCATACATTAAGTTGGCCGATTTTAAGCAAAAGTACTACGAAGCTCCTATGAAGAATATCTATAAGCTTCATGTAGTTACAAGTGGTGACAACCTCTCGTACATAGGACAAAAATATGGCGTTTCCTATAAAGTCATTAAAGATTTTAATAACCTTAAAAGCAATAGATTAAGCTTGAAGCAGAAGCTCATCATTCCTATATCAAAATCTAGCATTAAGAAAAAAATAAACACTAAGAACTACTACATGGTTAAACGTGGAGATTCATTAGAGTCTATCTCTCGCGCTCATAAGGTTAGTGTCCAAAACATTAAAACACAAAACCATCTTACAAGCTCTTTAATCAAAATCGGTGAAAGGTTGAAAATTTATGAATAAACTCTATGTAGTGATGCTTATATTGTTTGTAGTTGTTATGAGTGCTTGTAGTACAAGAGGAAAAGGCGTCTATAGAACAACTAACTCTTCACAATCTGACACTTATGCTTATGACACAAAAAAAGTTGTAAAAAAGAGCTATAAGGATCCAAAAATGAGACCCTACACAGTAAGGGGAATCCGATACTATCCTACTGTTGTAAGTGTTGGTGAAGAGCTTCATGGAAATGCCTCATGGTACGGTCCTAACTTTCATGGTAAAGCTACTGCAAATGGTGAAAAGTATAACATGCATGCAAGAACAGCAGCGCATAAAACTCTTCCTATGAATACTATCGTTAGAGTTACAAACAAAAGAAACGGCTTAACTACCGTTGTAAGAATTAACGATAGGGGTCCTTTCCATGCTACGAGAATTATAGACCTTTCTAATAAGGCAGCGCATGAGATAGATATGGTAGGAACTGGAACTGCACCTGTTAAATTAGAGATACTCGGTTTTGAAACAAAAGGTAAGAAAAAAATACCAACAAATCAAGAGATGAGTAGTTTACCACAGCGAAGATCGATTGGAAATTTTGCACTTCAAATAGCATCTTTTTCTAAAATCGATGGTGCATTGAAAACACAAGAGAAGTATAATCAAATTGATGGTTATACAACAATGATTCAAGATGTTCAAGTAGAAGGAAATCGTCTTTTTAAAGTAGTACTTAAAGGCTTTAAAAGTGAACAAGAAGTACGTGACTACAAAGAGAATAGCCAAATATTTGATAAAGCATTTATAATAAGACTAAAAGAGGATTAAAAATGATTACTAAAACTAGAACAACAAAAGAGACAGATATTACAATAGCACTAGATTTAAATGGAAGTGGAAAAAGCAACATAAACACGGGAGTTGGTTTTTTAGACCATATGTTAGAGAGTTTTTCTAAGCACTCGCTCATAGACATGGATATCACTTGTAAAGGTGACACTCATATAGATGATCACCACAGTGTAGAAGATGCAGGTATAGTTCTTGGTTCTCTTGTAGCCGAAGCAGTTTATCCTGTGAAAAATATGGAGCGCTTTGGAAGTGCAAATATAGTCATGGACGAGGCTTGTGTCTCTTGTGATTTGGATCTTAGTAATCGTCCTTTTTTAGTGTTTGAGTTAACGCCAACGGGAAAAGTTGGAAACTTTGACACTGAGCTTGTAGAAGAGTTTTTTAGAGCTTTTGTACTAAACGCTAGAATAAGTGCGCATATAGTAGAGCTCCGTGGACGAAATAAACATCATATCATAGAGGCCTCATTCAAATCTCTTGCAGTGGCTATTCGTCGGGCTACGGCTAAAAATGAGAGAGTTGGTGTACCTAGCACAAAAGACATACTATGATAAAGCTTCTTATATTAGACGTTGATGGCTGCTTGAGCGATGGTAAGCTTTTGTATGACTCAAATGGTGCCGAAAGTAAAAACTTCAATGTCAAAGATGGACTTGGTATTACAACGTGGATAAAGATAGGCGGAGAAGTCGCTATCATAACGGGAAGAAAATCAGAGATAGTTAAACGCAGAGCCGAGGAGCTAGGTATAAAGCATCTTTTTCAAGGCATAAGGGATAAAGATAGAGTTCTTAAAGAGCTTGTTGAGTCTCTAGGTCTTGAATTTTCTGAGCTTGGTGCTATCGGGGATGATCTTAATGACTATAATATGCTCTCTCTTGTTGGTCGTAGTTTCACACCCGCCAATGGAGCAAAAGAGCTTAAGGTTTTAGTCGACACAACACTTAAGAGCAATGGTGGAGATGGTGCTGTACGTGAAATGATTGATACCCTAGTGGATGAAAATGGACAGAGAGATGCGTTCTTATCCATCTGGATATAAGGAATAAGTTATAAGTATTAATATCTTCTTCTCCACTGTTTTGAGTGGTCTCATAATGATTTACATTCTATTTGAACCTCTCGCTATAAAAGAGAGGGAGCACGAAGATGTGCCGATTTTTCAAATTAAGAACTTTGTGATGTATGAACTAAATAGTGTGGGTTTAAAAACACTTATGACTGGTGAGCAAACTTTCAAATATGATGATAGGTATGTTGTTGATATTATTGACTTTACTGATCGCTCAAAAGATTATATATCAAACATGAAGGCTGATAAGGGCCTTTATAAAGAACAGATCGTGAATCTAAGTGGAAACATAGCCTACATAAGAGAAGATGGTTTGGCATTTAAGTCGGAAACTATGACTTATAATACAGATACTGCCGTTGCTAAAACAGACAGTAGCTATATAGCAAACAAAAACAGTAGCACTATGACTGGTACGTCCTTAGAGTATAGTTCAACTCTAAACACACTTAAATCACAAAACGTAGTAATCAAGTATCAACTAACAGAGGATAATTTATGAAATATATAATAGTTTTAACCATTTTTTTAAATACACTAACGCTTGCGCAAGAGCTTAAAATAAAAGCGAACTTCTTTAAAGCGGATGAGAAAAAAGGAGTTTCAGTATTTGAGGGCGATGTTAACATAGTTAAAAAAAACGATGAACTAAATGCCTCTAAAGTTACAATATTTACCGATAAGAAAAACCAACCTACAAAATATATAGCGTTAGGCAATGTATCATTTAAAATCGCAACAAAACAGGGTGCACAGTATGAAGGTACTGCAAACAGGGTAATATTTTTACCTAAAGATAAGGAGTATCACTTCTATGAAAATGTTTTGCTAAAGCAGATAGATGAAAAAAAAGAGATCCAAGGCGATGAAGTTATTTTAAACATCACAGATGGACAAGCCTATGCCAAAGGTATAAAAAAAGGTCCAGTTATTATGATATTTGATATAGCTGAAGAAGAGGAATAAAAAATGGTAGAAATAGTAGAAGCAAAGTTTATAACATCAGCACCACATGTAAACCTAGCACCCGAGTCACAGGAGCAAAATGAAGTGGTTTTTATGGCTCGCTCAAATGTAGGCAAGAGTTCACTTTTGAATGCTCTTACTGACCACAAAGGCTTGGCAAAAGTATCTTCAACTCCTGGTAAAACAAGGTTGATAAACTATTTCGATGTGACTTTCATTGATAGAGATTCTGATGAGAAACTACTTGCCAAGTTTGTTGACTTGCCTGGATTCGGCTATGCAAAGGTCTCTAAGTCTATGAAACATGACTGGGAGAAAAATTTAACAGATTATATAGCTGAGCGTGAACAGATAAAACTTTTTATTCATCTCATAGATTGTAGGCATCCACACTTAGATATCGATACTCAAGTGAGTGAGTTTTTATTTGAGAATGTACGAGAAAATCAAGTAATCTTACAGATTTTTACAAAAATAGATAAACTAAATCAAAAAGAGCAGAGTGCTCTTAGACGTGAGTTTCCTCATGCCATGACTGTATCTAGCTCTAAAAAGCGCGGTACACATAAAGTGAACAAAGTTATATATGACATTCTCAAAGAGAATGAGGAAGAAGAGAATGAAGGTTAGTTTTACCAAGGCTTCCCTTTCTCAAATTCATGAAATGAGAGAGTTGATTTTACCTGAAATAGAGAGCGGAGTAATACTAGATCGCAGTGAAGATGAGATAGCTACAAATATCCGCTCCTACATACTTGCACATCATGATGGAGAGCTTGTTGGATTTACCGCTTTGCACATACATACGACTTATTTAGCGGAAATTCGTTCACTTATAGTAAAAGATGGACTAAGAGGTCAAAAAATAGGAGAAAGCCTTGTAAACAGAGCCGTAGATGAGGCTTCCATTTTAGGCGTTCAAAGAGTTCTTAGTTTGACTTACAAAAAAGAGTTTTTTGAACGCTTGGGTTTTGTAGAGATTCCAAAAGAGTCTCTTCCTGAACAGAAAATATGGGCAGACTGTATTAAATGTAAACACTTTCCAATATGCAACGAAATATCTCTCATCAAAAACCTTTAAAGCTTTTTGCTTATTTGGTTGTTTTTGTATTCTACAGTAGTCTGAGCACTATCTATCCCTATCTTCCCCCTATGCTTGGTGTTTTATATCTATTTTTCGCTAGAGCTTTTGATAGAGAAGATACTCTATATATTTTACTTATAGCAATTTATCTTGTTATTTTTGAAGCTAACAATGGCTATATGCTTTTTAGTTCTCTTATTTATTTTTATATTGTGTATAAGTTTATTATGCCTAAGATATCTCAGAGTTTCTCTTGTTCTTCTTGTGTTAAAGTATCATTTCTCATATTGTCTTATATAGGCTATTTTCTTTTTCTAACATTTATATCAAACGTTTTTTTACTACCAGCACCCCATATAAATTACTATATAGTTTACTATATAGTAATTGAATTTCTTTTAGTGAGTATATTATGAAAATAAAACTGATGTTAGCTATATTTTTTATTGTATGGCTTGTATTAATCGTAAGAGTGTTTACCCTGAGCATTCAATCCAATAGTTTCTATTCAAAACTATCTCAAAATAACACTATAAAAAATGAGAGGATAGCACCTGTAAGAGGGGAGATAGTCGATACTAAAAATAGAGCGATTGCAATTAATAAACTAGGCTTTAAAATACAGCTAGCACCACATCTCTCTAGTAAAAAACGCTCAGAGGAGTTTCAAAGCGAAATCGCTATACTCAAGAAGTTTTTACCTGATCTCGACGAAGAAAAAATCAAAAAAAACTATGCTAAAAAAGAGTCCTATTATAATCATAACTACATAGACATTGTTCATTTTATTGAGTATGAGAAAATTATGCCGGTTTACTCTAGGCTAAACCTTAGAAAAAACATCAAAATTGTTCCCGCTCCAAAACGCTACTATCCCTATAAGAATATCGCTGCACATATGGTTGGGTATGTTTCTAGGGCAAATAGAAAAGATATAAACAGAGACGCTACTCTTGAGCTTATTGGTTATACAGGTAAAACTGGAGTAGAAAAATACTACAACAAATACCTACAAGGAACCCCCGGCTCTCGAAAAATTCAAGTAAATGCTAACAATCAAGAGATAGCACAGTTGATGTACGAGGGTGCCGATGAGGATAAAAAATTGACTTTGAGCATTGATATGGAGCTTCAATCTTACATCTCTGATCTTTTTAAAAACAAAGTAGGAGCTATAGTTGTCATGGATGTAAATGGTTCTATCGTCTCTGCAGGAAGCTTTCCCAACTACGATTTAAATATATTTGTTTCAGGAATGAGCTATAGCATGTATAACGAGTTGTCCGCAAGCCTAGACCATCCATTTATAAACAAGCTCATAAATGGTCTTTACCCTCCAGGTTCGACTATAAAACCTATGCTGGGGCTTTTGTATATATCAACCGATTTAAGTGAAAAGTGGAGTGTTGATTGCAAATCCTCCCTGCCTCTTGGTGGTCGTATATTTAGATGCTGGAAGAAAAAAGGACACAATAAAACAGATGTGGTAAAAGCCATACGAGAGAGTTGCGATGACTACTTTTACAAAGGTAGCCTAATACTTGGAAATAAAAAAATCAGTGATGGCTTTAAGCGCTATGGGCTAAGTAAAAAAACTGGTATTGATCTGCCAAATGAGTTTATAGGTGTTGTTCCATCTCGTGAGTGGAAAAGAAAAAAGTACAATAAAATATGGAATGTAGGCGAGACAGTGAATATGTCCATAGGACAGGGAGACCTACTCACAACACCTCTTCAGATGGCACAACAGACTGCTTTAGTAGCTACAGGGAGACTACCTGTTCCACATTTAGCTAAGAAGATAGGCGACAAAGAGTATGAAGAGAGATACACAGAAGTGCTAAATCCCATAGAGATGGCTAAATTACCTATCATACGTAAAGCTATGTATCAAGTCTGTAACAATCCTCGCGGAACGGCAACAAACTTCCTTAGTTCCAAAGTTACAATAGCTGGAAAAACTGGTACTGCGCAAGTTATTGCTATTAAACAAGATATTGAAAAAAGGAAACTTGAACATGAAATGGCCTACTACAATCGTTCTCATGCATGGTTTACTACATATGGACCATATAAAAACCCACAGTATATTGTAATGGCAATGGTTGAACATGGTGGTCATGGTGGTTATGCAGCCGGAGGAATAGTCTCTAAAATATATAATAAGCTTTTGGAGTTAGGTTATATTAAGCAGTAGTTACGATGATTTATCCAAAATAGCTTAAAAACTATTTTGGATAAAGAGAGCGAGAATGGCAAGAAGAAAAATCCCACCAACTTTGTTGTAGAGTTTGTTTGCAAGTATAAAAAGTAGTATTAGCGATGCTGAAACCATGATAATCATGTCAAAGTAAGACGCCTCTAGGTTTACACTTAGTGGTTTTATAAGTGATGATGCCCCTAAAACCATAGAAAAATTTGCCACGTTTGAACCTATGATATTTCCTATGCTCATGTCGGCATGTCCTTTTTTGATAGCAACAAGAGAGACAACGAGTTCGGGTAAAGAGGTACCAAGCGATATAAGAAATAGTCCTATAATCCACTCGCTAACTTCTAAGCTTCGTGCAATATTTGTAGCACTCTCGACAACAAAGTTTGCTCCAACAATGGTAAGAACAAAGCCTAGAATAAGCAGAGGAATAGTCTGTGCCCAATTAAATTTTTTAGTTAAGTCTTCATCTATTTCACCCTCTAAATCATCCTTAGATGATGTAAATAAAAATATAAGGTAAGAGACCATAATGAGTAAAAAAATAACTCCATCAACACGACCTATTTTGCCATCTTGAATCATTACTAGAAAGATTATGACAGGCACAATAACCCAAGCACTATCTTTTAAAAAAAGATCGCGCGAGGGGTTCATACTCTTTGCTATCATAAAAACCATACCTAATACAAGTGTTATATTGAAGATTACACTTCCAACAACGTTTGCAACAGCCATATCGCTTTTCCCATGAGAAGCCGCCATCATAGAAGCTGCCATCTCTGGTAAAGAGGTTCCAAATGCCACTAAAGTTGCACCAATCACGAAGTGCGATATATTAAAGTGAAGAGCGATTCTTTCGGACTCCTTAATGATAAAGTCGGCTCCAAATATTAGCGCACTCATCGCACTAAAAAATATTATATAATCCATTGTTATCCTTGTGTTCTTACTATGAGACTTGCCGGTAATTTAAACTCTTTTATAAGAGAGAGCTCTTTTTCACGCATTTCACCCTTGTCGACTTCATGATCATAACCAAGTAAGTGTAGAAGTCCATGAATAAAAAGAAGCGTAAGCTCATTCGCATCTGTATGCTCTAGCTCAATAGCCTTTTCTATTACGTACTGATGCGAGATGACTATGCTACCAAGTGGTGACATAGGCATATCTTCATAAGGAAAACTTAGCACATCTGTAGACTTATCCACATCTCTATGCATTTTATTTATCTCTTGGATTTGGGCATTGTCGGTGATAATCAGTTCTATCTCTCTATCTGTCAAGGTATTAGCAATGGTGTTTAAAAGAGGTTCATCTACTTTAAGTGTAGTTCTATTGTCAAGTTCAATCATAAGTGGGATTATATCAAACAAGACTTAAGCACTCTCTATTTCTTTTAATTGAGGTTAAAAAAATATGTTAAAATGGCACTATGAAAAATAATACTTTAAAGAAAAAAGCAGTCTGTGTGATGAGTGGCGGAATGGACTCTACCCTCAGTGCTTACATGACAAAATCCAGAGACTATGAGATAATAGCGGTTCATTTTAACTATGATCAGAGAACACAAACAAAAGAACTCGAGTGTTTTCATGATATATGTGACGCTCTTAAAGTAAAAGAGAAATACGTTTTAGACTTGGACT
>JAYEHI010000179.1:0-1927 GCA_034659455.1 Campylobacterota bacterium
TCTATCTACACCTTCAAAGGAGCTCATTTTAGCTTGACAAGGAGAGTTGTAGCAAGAGTGACAGGTAACACAGCGTTTATCAAGGATAGGTTTTACATCTTTTAAGTAGTCTATCTTCTCATTCGTAGCTTGAACCTTTACAGGTTGGGGAATAGGTGTGCTACAAGCACTAAACATCAGAAGTAAAAACAGGGAGAGTAGGATATGTGATTTCATAACAAATATTATATCACTAAAAGGTTACATGATTTAATCATTTTTTTGGCAAAATAGAGTGATGTACAAAACGCTATAAATACTTTTTCAGTATTCTATAAATATCCATTTCGGTATAGGGCTTAGAGATGTAATCATTCATACCTGCATTTAAGAATCTCTCTTTATCTCCTGAAAGAGCATTAGCCGTAACTGCTACTATTGGAGTCATTGCTAATGATTCTTCTTGTTCAATTTCTCTAATGCGTTCAGCTGCCTCCATTCCATTCATATTGGGCATATTTTCATCCATTAAAATTATGTCATACTTATTTAATTTAAAACTCATAACACCTTGTGCTCCATCGTCGGCTATCTCATAGGTTAAACTTAAATCATCCAGAACCATACTCATCAACATTTGATTTGTCTTATTGTCCTCAACGATCAAGAGATGCCCCTTAAGAGCTGATGGGCTCATATCTTCTGTTTCGTCGTTTTCATTGTTTATAGTATCCTCACTACAAATATCTACTGGCAACTCGAAATAGAACTTACTTCCTTTGCCCACCTGACTTTCAACCAGTATTCGACTACCCATACACTGAACCATACGCGATGCTATACTAAGACCAAGACCAGTACCACCAAATTTGCGTGTAGTAGAGACATCTTCTTGAGAAAATGCTTCAAATATTTTTTCAAGATTCTCTTTAGCTATGCCGACGCCTGTATCGACAACTCCAATATAAACATTTTGCTTCTCTTCGTTGTACTTGACGTGCAGTGTTATATGCCCGCCTTCGCCTGTAAACTTAATGGCGTTATTTAGCAGATTGGATACAACCTGTTTAAGTCTCGTTTCATCGCCAATAATACATAAAGGAAGATTTTTATCGATTATTGTGTGTACACTTATATTTTTACTACTAGCAAGAGATATAAAAATATCCATAAAATTTTTAAATAGCTTGTTCATATTGTATGGAGCTGATTCGATCTCTAATTTACCACTTTCAATCTTGGAGAAATCTAGAATATCGTTTATAATGGATAGGAGTGTCTTTCCAGAGTTTTTAACAACTTTAAACCGTTCAATGCGCTCAGTCTCTTTTTCGCCTTTGCTCAAACGTTCTATAAACCCAAGCATCCCCGTCATAGGCGTTCTTATCTCATGACTCATACTTGCAAGGAAGTTTGATTTGGCTCGATTAGCTTTTTCAGCTTCTTCTTTTGCCTGTTCAAGATCCTTAGTTCTTTTAGAAACCAACTCTTCTAGTTTCTGGTTATGCTGGTTTAATAAGTCATTTTTCTCATCTACCGTCTTTTTAGCACTCATCAGCTCATCGGAGTTCAGCTGAATAATATTTTCAAGGTGACGACGCTCTTTTTCACTATCAAGGTACGTCTGAGAGATACCATCTAAGAGACTTTGTAATTCAGGAGTTAAAGTAGAGATGTCAAACTCTTTGCCTAGCTTACGTTTAATCTGTCGTGCTAAAAGTCGATGCATTGTTTAATCTTCGTAAATCACTGTTAATGTCATGGTCTGATTATGTAGTTCACACTTTAGGCGGTTTTGAGTGAAGGGAGCCATCTCTCCATATGAGTAAAAGCCTGCGAGGTGCACATTTTCGCCCAAAGTGCTTGCAACCGCTTCAAGCTCTTCATCTACAAGTTCATTCATTATGACTTTTCGACCAACACAACTTACAATCAGACCAAGTGCTAA
>JAYEHI010000180.1:0-1927 GCA_034659455.1 Campylobacterota bacterium
TGGATTTTTACCACTTGCTACTCCTATAAACTTTCTTTTACTCTTTATAGCTTTTGCTATCAACATTCCACTCGCTGTCTTTTTTCTTATGAGTGTTCTTTTTGCAGGACTCGCACTACTGCTTGATCCTGTTTTTGCTACTCTTGGTTATGAGGTACTTAATACTCCTGCACTTAAAGAGACATTTACTTCTATGTACAACTACGCTCCTACGCTTTGGACGTCATATAACTACACTATTTTGATGGGAAGTCTACTCATATCGCTTCCTCTAGCTCTAACTATGTTCCCGATACTTAACAGACTTATCGACAAGTATCGAGATGTTTTAGAAGCAAAGTTCAAAGACTCTAAGTACTTCTCATGACTAAACCCTTATAGTGAGAAAAAAGTCTCTAAAAAGCCTGGTGTTATGAGATGGTGGGCGGCGGGACTTTTTATAGCTGTAGTTGCTTTTATCGCAACTATTTTACTCTTCATCATCGACCCTGTTATAAAGTTTGCACTTGAGTACTCCCTCTCAAAAGTAACGCAAAGAACAGTTCAAATACAGAGCGTTACAAGTAAAGTACTTGAGGCAGAGCTTACAATAGAGCAGATATCATTTATAGACAAAGGAGACTCTTCTACAAATGGCATCGAGATAGATAGAGTCAACCTCAAGCTCAACAGTGAGCACCTTTTAGAGAAAAAGCTAGACTTTGAAATCATCTCATTTGGAAATATCAAACTCAATCAGTCACTCATAAAGAGTGAAAACTCTTCAGAAGAGTCTGCTGACAAAGCGATAAAGAAGAGTGTCGATTCTCTTAGTAGCATTGAAACCCCTGAGCTTCCAAAACCTCAAGACCTTATCGCTAAAGAGGGACTTAAGTCTGTTGCAGCTGCAAAAGAGATTCAAAAAAACATCACTGATATAACGCAAAAGTGGAGTAAGTTTGCACAAGGTGATGGACAAAAAGAGAAGATAGTATCTATAGAGAAAAAGATCAAATCTCTTGAGAAAAAAGCAAACAATGTAAAATCTCCTGAACAAATTCTTACAATAGTTAAAGAAGCTGATGCTCTTAAAAAAGAACTTGAAGCTGTAAACAAAGAGATAACTCAAATGAGTTCAGAGTATAAAAAAGACAAAAAAACTATAGAACGCCACATGAAAGAGATACAGACACTTCCAATGCAGGACTATAACCAGCTTGCTAATAAATACTCATTTGACCAAAACGGTGCTATGAACTTTATAGGCACTTACTTCTCATCATCTCTAGAGAAGTATCTTCGTATGGGGAGTAAGTACTATGAGATGGCTAAGCCTTACATCTCTAGTGAGGAAGAGGAGCTTACTCCAGAACAAGAGAGAATGCGAGGGAGATGGATAAAGTATGCAAACACTTCTCCTTATCCTGACTTTGTGATTCGTAAGTTAAATGCCAATGTCATTATGAATCAAGTCAACTATGACCTTATAATAAAAGATATTTCTGATGACCAAAAAGTTTACAACAAACCTTTAACGGGAATAATGACAAGTACAAGCAGTGACTATAAACTCTTTAAACTAGACTTTGAACATAATGAACTTGGTACAGATATTCTTACATCTGCCAACTCAATAGTCAAAGGCTACAAGCTACCAGAGTATAGTGCTATAGATGGTCTCTCTATAAACGACTCTCTTATAGATGAGAGTTCTACTCTAGTAGTAACTGACTTTAAAAATATAAATGCCAACATAGCTGCAGAATTTGTAAAAACAGCCCTTGTCTATAGTGCATCTTCATCTATGACAGACAAGGCTATCGCTGACATACTCTCTAACATCACAAACTTTAGTGTAGATGCTTCAGTCGGTGGTACACTCGATGAGCCACAGATAGGGCTCAAAACAGACTTAGATAAGAAAATAGCAAAAGGTCTTAAATCACAA
>JAYEHI010000181.1:0-1926 GCA_034659455.1 Campylobacterota bacterium
ATGATTTGTATTCCTAACTGTGACAAGATTGTTCCAGGTATGGTTATGGGTGCTTTAAGAGTAAATGTTCCTACTATCTTTGTTTCAGGTGGACCAATGGCTGCAGGACATAAGGCTGATGGCACTCCTATCGACCTTGCTACAGCGTTTGAAGCAGTTGGAAAACATGCAGAAGGTAAGATGACTGACGAAGAACTTTATGAGATTGAGTGTGAAGCTTGTCCGTCAGGGGGTTCATGCTCAGGTATGTTTACAGCAAACTCTATGAATACACTTTGTGAGGCTATGGGTATTGCACTTCCAGGTAATGGAACTATTTTAGCAATGACTCCTGAGCGTATTGAGCTTGTTAAAACAGCAGCTCGTCGTGTTGTAGAACTTGCTAAAATGGAAAATAATGAAAAATTTAGAATGAAAAACATTTTAAATGAAAAAGCAATCCACAATGCATTTGTTGTAGATATGGCAATGGGTGGAAGCTCAAACACAGTTCTGCACCTTTTAGCGATAGCAAGAGAAGCAGATGTAAACTATAAAATAGAAAATATTAATAAAATCGCTGATAAAGTGGCTCATATTTCTAAGATTTCTCCATCTAAGTCTGATGTGCACATGGATGATGTTAATAGAGCGGGTGGAGTAAACGCAGTAATGTGTGAGGTGTCTAAACGAGGTGATAATTTAAATCTTGATGCTCTAATGATTTCAGGTGAAACTTTGCACGAGCGTATTGAGGGTTGTGAGATTCAAGATGAAGATGTAATTCACAAAAATGAGAATGCTTACTCTCAAGTTGGTGGATTATCGATTCTTTTTGGTAACTTAGCAGAGCAAGGAGCAGTTGTAAAAACTGCTGGTATCACTGGGAATATGAAACAGTTTAAAGGTTCTGCTGTTTGTTTCAACTCTCAACCAGAAGCTCTTGCTGGAATAATGTCACATAAAGTAAAAGCTGGTGATGTAGTAGTTATTCGTTATGAGGGTCCTAAAGGTGGTCCTGGTATGCAAGAGATGCTTGCACCTACTTCACTTATTATGGGTATGGGTCTTGGAGAGTCTGTTGCTCTTATAACCGATGGGCGCTTCTCAGGTGCTACCCGTGGTGCATCTATAGGGCATATATCTCCAGAAGCTGCTGAGGGTGGCTTAATCGCTCTTGTAGAAGATGGTGATGAGATAGAGTTAGATACTGATGGACATCTTTTACAGTTAAATGTAAGTGACGAAGTTCTTGCAGAGCGTCGTGCTAAATGGGTTCCACATGTAAATCATGTAAAATCTAAATGGCTTAAACGCTACTCTCTTTTAGTTTCAAATGCATCAAATGGTGCTATTTTAAAAACTGAATTATAATAAACGATAGGAATAGATATTGAGCACAATAGCAATAAAATATAACGACGAAGTAGTAGACCTAGTAACAGCTGAGGCAAGAGGAATAGAAGGAGAGGAGATAGAGTTAGATAACTCGCCCGAATCTCTAGATGTTCTTCGCCACTCAACAGCTCACCTTATGGCACAAGCGGTTAAATCACTTTATCCAGATGCAAAATTTTATGTAGGACCAACTGTAAAAGAGGGTTTTTATTATGATTTTAAAACTGAGTCTGAAATAGGTGAGGGTGATTTAAAGAAGATAGAGAAACAGATGCTTTCATTCGCTAAGAAAAAGTACAAGATAGAAAAGTATGAAATCTCTATGGATGAAGCGAAAGAGAAGTTTGCAGACGATCATCTTAAGCTTGCAGTTATGGATAGAATCCCTGATGACAGAGTCTCTATCTATAAACAAGGTGAGTTTGAAGACCTATGTCGTGGACCTCACTTACCTTCTATAGGACTTATTCGTTACTTCAAACTCACTAAGATAGCTGGTGCTTACCTTGGTGGAGATTCTAAGAACGAAATGTTGACTCGTATATACGG
>JAYEHI010000182.1:0-1910 GCA_034659455.1 Campylobacterota bacterium
ACACCTATAATATCACAAGAGAGAATGCAGCAAAAACTAGATGATTATGGAGCTTTTATATTTCCAAATGCTTATATAGAAGTTATGAGAGAGAAGCTTGGTCTCTTTGAAGAACTACAAAGCGATGCAGAACTTATCGAAGATCTTATTGTAACACTACATGAAGTCTATGTAGACCACACTCTCTTTTTTAGAACACTCAGTAGATATGATGGAGATAGGTCTGTTATATACGATATAGTCATGGAGCCCGTTATCATAGATAAGTGGCTTGAAGTTTATGATGCTAGACTCCAACAAGAGACTCTTTCTCATACTAAACGCCATGAGGCAATGCTAAAATCAAATCCAAAATACGTGTTAAAAAATCATATGCTTCAAAAGGCTATCACACTAGCCCAAAAAGGCGACTACTCTATGGTAGAGACTCTTCTATACGTCGGAGCGCACCCTTATGATGAACTTCCGGAGTTTGAACGTTTCACAGGGGATACTCCAGAAGAATACAAAAACATTGGACTTGCCTGTTCATCTTAATGATGAGCTTAAAAGATTAAGCATTCTCTTTTAAAAAGTTCGCAGTAACTGTGTCCATAGTCTCTATATGATGTAACATCCACTTTACTAAGTTACCATCTATGTAGGCTATAACGGCGTTTGGATCTCTATTCTTATCAAAATACTTTCTTAAAGAGGCAAGTTCGTGCAGATGTCTATCATGCTCAGCCTTATGTGTAGCATAGGCTGGAAACTTCGCTTTTTCCATCATCTCATTTTCACCACTAAAGTGTTCTATCGTATGCTCATGTAGCTCTTTTAATGCTGCTGCAACTTCAGGGATAGCATGAACTCTACAAGCATTTTCTAGCTTATTTACAATAATCATCTCTTCTAAATGTGTATCGTTCATACTTGGTATCGCTACCATTGGGAGTTGTTCTTGTGAAATCAAAATCTTTACCTCTGTTAGTTAATATAAAGTGGATAATACAGTAATCTTTCTTATCAAATCTCTTCGTTTATAATTACTCTGTAGATTTTATAAAAATATTGCTATTTATTGATATAATAATTTTTCAAACCTATTTTACGGAGAAATTATGTTAATTCAAGATAACGATGTACAACAAGTAGCTAATGCTATGATGAATATGTTGCATGAAGATGAGATAGAACTTATCAACAACTTTCATGATGCCCTCAAAGCAAAAGATATAGAAAAAGCGGACACTCTATTTAATGATCTTTTAGTTGAAGTGGAAACTCACTTTAAAACAGAAGAAGATATGATGGAGCAGAGCTCTTATGCTGATGCACAGATGCACAAAAATGACCATGATATTATGCGAAAAAAACTTGCTAAATTTCATAAACGCTGGGAAGTACTTAAAGGTCCTAAAGAAGTGTTAGGGTTTTTAGAGGGTGACTTTAAAAAGTGGTATACACAACACGTTGCGAAGTGGGATTCACAAGCTGCACCTACTCTTTAGTAGATATTACTTTGCGCAGTGAGCGCAAAGTCTTGCTTTAGGCATGCCTAAAAGCCTTTCTAGTTCTATATCTTTTCCACACTCCATACATGTGAAGATAGACCCTTGCGCTAAAAGATCTCTAAAACGCATAAGTTTTCTTTTTCTCATATATATTTTTTTTAATTTTCTCTGATTTAGCTCATACTCACTTGCATTTTCAAAGGTTATCATATCACTTAAAGTGTTCTCTGGTGAAACAACATGTGTTGTCAGTTCTAATTCTTCTATTTGGGCTGTAGCAAGTGCTACTTCTTTATCAAGTGTATCTTTAAACATGGTGTATTTTATACTTTTAAAGCTCAAAAAGAGCTTTTATAGTAATAAAAATCTTAAGATAAAACTATAATAATAGTTCTAAGAAATATAAAAGAAAGGATA
>JAYEHI010000183.1:0-1906 GCA_034659455.1 Campylobacterota bacterium
AACTATTTAATCAAGCACATTATATGCAAAAGAAGCTTAAATCTTCGAAATAACACATACAGTTAATTTTTAATAAAATACTAAATTCACTAAAAAATATGACAGGATGCAATGGAATTAGTAAAAAAGGCTTAAACCGCCTATTATACTTAAAGATTTAGTGTGTATTAAGTGCTTTATAAAAAAATAACTGCCTAAAATGATAGTTAATTGTTTGATAATTTACATAATACACAAAAGTGCCCTTAAATGAGGAGTGAATTATGCAAGTTAAAAAGAAATTATTAGACTTAGTTCGAGAAAAAATTAGGTTTAAGCACTATAGCTATTCAACTGAAAAAACATATGTGCATTGGATAAAGCATTATATTTTTTTTCATCATAAAAAACATCCTATTGAGATGGGTAAGATTGAGATTGAATCGTATTTAACAAAACTAGCAACTAAAGATAATGTTTCTCCGAGTACACAAAACCAAGCATTTTCTGCCATACTATTTTTATATAAAGAAGTTCTTGGAGTAGATATAAGCGAATGGAATATACAAGCTTTTCGTGCACAAGAGAGAAAACATATACCTGTTGTTCTCACAAAAGAAGAGGTGAGACTAGTCTTGCATAATGTCTCCAAAGAATATAGCTTATTGGTTCACCTGATGTATGGTTGTGGGCTACGAATGAATGAGGCACTTAGCTTAAGAATAAAAGATATCGATTTTGGGTTTGAAAAGATATATATTTGGGATTCAAAATCTTTAAAAGATAGAACTATTCCTCTTCCTCAAAAGCTTAAAGAAAAGCTTTTAGAGCAAGTCGAGAGTGTTTTAACTCTTCATAAACAAGATATCGCCAAAGGCTTTGGCAATGTTTATATCCCATATGCTTTAGCAAAAAAATACCCTCACTTGCAATCAGAAACAAAGTGGCAGTTTCTTTTTCCAATGAAAAATATTTCCACAGACCCGAGAAGCAAAGAAAAAAGACGACATCATGTACACCCTCAAACATTAGGTAGAAATATAAAGATAGCTGCTTTAAAAGCAAACCTAAATAAAAGAGTCACATCACATATATTTAGACATTCATATGCTACACATTTACTCCAAGCTGGAATAGACCTAAGAAGCATACAAGAATTATTAGGGCATAAATCTGTCGAAACAACTATGATCTACACCCATGTTGTTTCAGAAATGAACAAAAGCAAACTCATAAGTCCACTAGACTTTTAAAAGGAAGAGAAGATGATAGAGAGATTTTACTTAAAAGAGTACCTTAGTTTTAAAGAGAGTGAGTTGAACTTACATAATGGACTTGTGGTGTTTACTGGACCTAGTGGTAGTGGTAAGTCCATACTTATGGAGTCCATACTCTCTTCGCTTGGTGGGGCGACTTGCGAAGCGGCACTCTGTGAGTCTAGCGTTACTTGGGACATAAACGCGGATGACATAGGCATAGAGAACGATGACATAAATGTTTTTAAACACATAAAAAAAGGAAACTCTCGCTACTTTGTAAACAACCAGAGTCTCTCTAAAAAAGCTATAGGCTCCGTTGCTAGAGATTATCTACGTCATTTGAGTCTTAAAGATTTTAGTGATTTTGAAAACGAGAACCTCCTCTCTATACTCGACAGTAGAATAGCTCTCAAAAACAAGAAGCTCTCAAAACTTCAAGAGAGCTACAAGAAGAGCTTTTTAGAGTACCAAGAAGTCAAATGCGAGCTACTCGTCATAGAAGAGGAAGAGAAGAAGATAGTAGAGCTCAAAGAGTTCGCCGCGTTTGAGATAAAAAAGATAGAGGACATAAACCCGACACTCGGTGAAGATGAAGAGCTCTCTGAGATAAAACGCCAGTTGTCTCAAAAAGAGAAAGTTCTTGAGAGTTTGGCTTCGGCTATGGAGAT
>JAYEHI010000184.1:0-1906 GCA_034659455.1 Campylobacterota bacterium
AAACTATCCGAGTATTTAACTATCTCTTTTTGAATTTCTACATAACTATTTTTATCGATCATTATTTTATCCTTAAAGTATATTTTTTACACTGTTTTCAAACTTTTTTAAGTCTGAATTTATATCGCTAGAACTCTTTTGAAGTGGTATAAAAAATGTGTCTTGCATCTGCTGATACATATCTTTAGCAAATTTTTCATAATAATCAAGTCTCATAGACTTAAATTTCTGAATTACTTCTTCTTTATTGTCTCCAACTCTTATCTTTTCTGTTTGGTTTGAACCTGTTGCTTCACCTAATTTGCCACCAATATAGCTTCCTGCCACTCCAGCTCCAGCTGCAATTGCTCCTGCTACTGCCCAACCAACTGGATTTGAGGCAAGTGCTATACCTGTACCAATTGTAGCAATTGTTCCAAAAAATCCGCTACCAATTTTTTTATTTCTTGTCTCTGTAGTATAATCTATTGTTTTATATGTATCTTCTATCTCAAATTCATTTGTACCAAACGATGTTGTTAAGCTTTGAAGTGTTGTATCAAAATCAGAAAATATTTCATGAATATTGTTTTGAATAACTGTTGATACTCTGCTGCTCAACTCTTCATCTATTGTTACAAAAATCTCTTTAGAGTTGGACTTATCTATTTTGCTATAGTATTCAGAAACTACACTTTCAACCTCACTTTCTAAATCACTATTAGCATTATTTTGAAGTACTTGAAATCTTTCCAGAGTTTCATCTATTTTTTCATCTAAATTTTTAAGAGCTTGTTTAATATTAGCAATTGAATTTTCATCTGCGTTAGCACTCCCTATAATGTTATTATCTATAAAAGATTTTAACCCATCATAAGGTGTTTTTTCTTTTAGTTTAGTTGCTTTTTCTTTTACAACTTTTGTTATAAGATCGTAAAATTTAGGCATATTACTATTTTCAAAAAGTTCATTGTTTTTATCTTCTAAACCTTTTGCAGCAGTGTGTGAAGAGATTGAAAAAATATCACCTAGTACTGATTCTTTATCAGATTTAATGATTTTATTTATCTCATAATTTACATATCTTTCTTGCTTCTCTCTGTTTGATGAAGATTTATTTTGTAAAACTTCTATTAATCCACTTTCACATTTTGCACATCCATCTTCTGAACCACATTCACACTCATCTTCCTCTTTTTCATCAGATTTTGTTATGCAAATAGTAACTTTTTTATTTTGTTCAAATAGTTCTTTTAGCTGTTGTGTTTCATCTTGTTGTAAAGGACTATCTGACGATGTAGGATAAATCACATAATCTGCTGATTGTATGTACTCTTTTGCTAAATCACCATTTTCTTTTACCATCGAGCCAAGACCAGGAGTGTCTATCCAAGCCATACCATCAAGTTTGAAACCTTGTATCTCCACTGTACACTCTAAATTATTTGTATCAAAACTCTCTTCATCAATCTCTTCAAGTTTTTTTATTGCTTGTTTTTTACCAGCCTCATCATATTTAAAGAACTCAACTGTTTGCTTCTCTAATTTATGTTTTGCTATAAAATTACCAAGAGAACTTTTACCAGCTTTAACCTTCCCAAAGATGATAATAATAAAATAATTTGCTAAATCACTTCTAAACTTCTCTTTTTCTAACATCTCTTCAAAGTTTACAACCCAAGAGTTCGAAGACTCTTTTATAAGCCCAATAGTCCCTTTAAGCAGCTCTGCCATCTCTTTATTCTGTTTAGTTATATTTTTATCAACATCTCTTTTTTGGATAGTATCATTAAAAGCATAAACTTCTTTTTTTAACTCATCTCTTTTTTCATCAAGATCACTATTGATAACTGATATATCTTTTAAAGACTTATAAAATTCGTCTAATTTAGCTAGTTGCTTCATATTTATCTACCTCTAATTTTCC
>JAYEHI010000185.1:0-1900 GCA_034659455.1 Campylobacterota bacterium
TTTCGAACGTTTCTTCGCTAGTTTATCTCTTGCTTTCGTTGCCATCTTTAATCACTTTATATTTTTTAGAATCTAGAGCAATTATCGTTCTTCTTTTAAATGTTAGTTATTAATGGATTGGGGTGATGTTACTTAGCATGATGTATTATTTCAGTACTACTTATGATTAGTGATGTTATTATCTCATACTACATAAAAACGAATTTGGAGAAAAGATGAAAATAGTTACTACCTTGTTTCTAAGTACTTTAGTGGCACTTTGTACTCAGGCACTCACCCCAGAAGAAGAGATGGCAAAAATGGAAGCAGAGTTTGCTTCTTACAAGTCTAATCAAGAAAGCGAGTATAAAAACTACAAAGAGAGTCTAG
Source organism: Campylobacterota bacterium (assembly GCA_034659455.1). Taxonomy (GTDB): domain Bacteria; phylum Campylobacterota; class Campylobacteria; order Campylobacterales; family Sulfurimonadaceae; genus Sulfurimonas. The sequence goes on from JAYEHI010000185.1 coordinate 370, forward strand.
AAAAAGAGTTTTCCGCTTATAAAAAAGAGCTACAAACATACTGGAAAAATCCCGAACTCTCAACAAAAAAAGAGTGGGTAAGCTACTCTGATGACAAAAAATCACGTTCAAAAGTCGACTTTGAGAAAAATGTGGTCGTAGTTGAAGTTATCGCTGAGAATGCAAACGCCGCTCAAGAGAAGCTCACCAAAAGACTCGCTTATGCCGTGACTAAGGATACTAAAGAGGTTGTAAAAACTGACCCACTCCAAAAGCGAATAGCACAGCTCTCAGAAAAGAGTACAGCTAAATCCTCAAAAGTTGACTCAAAACCCATTCTTGAGACTGTCATTTTTAAGAAGAAACCGACACAAAAAGATGTAAAAAACTATGCTAAAAAAGTTATGAAAGAGAACAATATCGTAGTAAGTAAATCGGACTACGGTCACCAAAATGTCTACAAGCTCACTGTACCTCTTCCATCAAACACAAGACTTAAACGTGCTGAAGTCTATAAAAAAGATGTACTCAAAAATGCAAAAAGATTCGATATCCCTGTCCCTCTTGTCTTCGCAATCATGCAGACAGAGAGTGATTTTAACCCCTTTGCCAAATCTCACATACCGGCGTTTGGTTTGATGCAGATAGTCCCTACTTCAGCAGGTCGAGATATACATCAGTTTCTCTACAAGAAAAAAGGGATGCCTAGTGCTACATACCTTTATAACGGAGGTAACAATATAGAGATGGGAACTTCATATCTTCATATACTCTACTACAGATACCTCAAAAAAATCAAAAATCCAGAGAGTCGTCTCTACTGTGCAATCGCCGCTTACAACACTGGTGCAGGTAACATTGCATGGGCATATACAAAAAAGTACAACATGAACAAAGCAGCTCCCCTTATAAATGCCATGACTCCTGATGAAGTCTACAACCACCTTATGAGCAACCTACGATTTGACGAACCAAAACACTACCTCAAAAGGGTCAAAAAAAGAATGAGTGCTTACAAAAAAGCATATAAGCTGTAAAAGAATTAATATAATTTTATAATTGTCGATTTGTATGTAACAATTTGGAGAAAATAGAATGAATACATCTTATGGACTCGATACTTATCGTACACACGACCTCAACATAGCCATGCGAACCTCAAGTGGTGATGTTATTAAAATGGATTTTGCTAATGAAAATGCATCCTCCTTTAGAAAGACTAAGGATGAGAACGGCTCTAATACCTCTATGACATTCTCTTCTATGCAGTCTTTTAGTTTTTCAATGCAGGGCAATGGTATAGATGCACAAGATCAAAAGGAGATAGACTCTTTTATGAAAAGAGCTCAGCCTTACATAGACTCGTTTTTAGAGGAGTTAAACCAAGATGCTCCAGGTACTCCTGTCACAAAACTAGCACATGAGATAGCTGGGATTTTTAATCCCAACCAAGAGCGAGACGAAGAGACTACAAACACCATCAAGACAAATATAGTCAAAATGTTTGACAATGCACTCAACAGTTTTGAGCCTCTACAAAAAATGTCTCCTG